>CAZOXI010000272.1:0-5198 GCA_964583445.1 uncultured Bacteroidaceae bacterium
ACTCCCAGGCAACAGAGGCAGGGGTTTCAAAGCTTGTTGCAGGAAACAACCAGTATGCTCAAAAGAAGAAGGACCAGAACATTTCTCAGTAGTTTTGGATTTAAATTTCTCATGGATTATTCTTAAAAGTTAAAGGATTCTATAAGCAGGGGAAGTTTGGCCTGAATAGCCGTATCGTTCTGATAAAGTGCACCTATCCTGTTCTCCCGGCTTTGCTCGATGGCAAGAGCAATGGGCCCGGTATTTATGTCGAAAGCATTCCAATTGGGAGCAGGAGAGAGTCCGGAAGGCAAATTGCTTAATCGGATGTTATCAGGCAATCCCAAAAGTGGATGATAATATCCAAGATTCACATATACCCGAAGCGCTTCGATAGCTTTATCAGGAATGAATGGCAAGGCGAGGGCTGCCCCATAGGGTGCCGGAGAGATCTGAATTACCTCAGTTGCTGATGCCCCTGAAATAGTACTCCCCTGGTTACTGATGTACCTGCCCCAGTTTATAAAGCCATTATCGGTTATATCCTGAATGGTTGCGCAGGCGGTTAACCCGATAAGGTCCAATCCAAACTTATCAGCTGAAGTCTCCGCATCGGCACTGTAGGCAGCAATGCTATTGGAACGGTAAGGCTCAACAGGACCTGTCCAGAGCTGCAACCAGTTGTAGGTAAATCCACAACCGAACCAGCTGGGATAGAAACCCTGTTCTTTTTCGCGAATGATATTGTCGAGAATGGCTGGTTGAAGTTTCCCGGATGCCAGCGCCTCAAGGTAGACCAGTTCAGTCTCCTCGGAAAATGCCAAACCCCAGCGATAAGGATTCATTGTACCATCTGACTCATTGAAACCCATGGCTATGCGTCCATCTGAACCCACAGCAAGGCTCCAATCAGCCCTGTTCAGTAATTCAGTGGCAATCGAAACAATCTCTGTATTTTCACTGAAATACTGTCTTGCGACGCGTATTCCTGCAGCACACATTGCCCAGTCGATGGTACTTATATCAGAAGAATAATAGGTCCCTTCCCTATTGAAATAATGCTTTGGAAAACCGTGCCACCCATGTGATCCGTCAAACCAGTTTTGTGCCTTCAACCATTTTAAAACAGATAGCACTTTCGATTCTGCATCCGCTGCAGTAAGAATACCATCCATATCTGCCAGGATGAAATTTGCCAGTGCATATCCCAGTCCCGAAAGAGATACCTTGGTATTATCTCCTGCCGATTCCAGGACGATTCCCATATCTGTTCCCACCTCCCTGTAATTCCAGCGGAAATATCGTATGCTGCACTCTTTAAGCCATGCCAGGAATTGCTCATCATCTGCGGGTGGAACAAACTCCTCATGCAAATTCGAAACCAGGTAAATATCATCAATGATGAACCTGTTCACAAGTGGGATTTCATTGGATTGCTCCACTAAATCTATCCGGAACAAAAGTTTTTTGATATCTCCCGGATTGAAATCAAGTGTATATGTTTTCATAGAATCCCGTTCTATTGAAAACATACCAGATGATATGGGATTCCCGGCCGGATCAAGTACTTGAAGAGAAATTTCTGTGCCAGCTTCCGGACTTACTGCCCTGAAGCTGACCCCAATAACCTGGCTGGTTAATTCCCGGGGGACTATCTGATCATCAGGAATTTTTTCAAAAACTGAAACCACATACTCCAGGTAATCATCGTTTGATTCCATCCCCTCATATTCAATAATTAACGCTGAATTGTAGCCATTACGCGCAATACTCATAGAGGAAATTACGGAGGGTGAACTCCTTACAACATATTCCGAACTCATCTCAGTGGAACGATACTTCGCCATATCGAAAGTCAACAGGGGTATCCCTGCATAAACTGCTGGTTTTGAAAGATGACCGATTTCGTACCCGTTTTCAGTGGGCTCCACCGGCTCTTTGGCACAGGACCCGGCAAGCCCTGTCAGTGAGATCAGAACAATGATGATAATGGATTTTATTTTCAGGAACTGGTTCATAGCAGTTTAATAGCCGGGGTTTTGTATGAGGTCACTTTTGGTAATTTCTTCAAATGGAATGGGCCAGAAGTAATTGTGTTCCGGAAAGTTTCGCTCCTGTTGTATAAAATACCTGTATGATTTTTCAAATGTAGCGGGATCCCGGTTCACTTCTACACCCACTACATTTCTGGAAAAATCTGATTCAGCATCTCTCCACCTTCTTGCATCGTACCACCTGTTGCCTTCAAAAGCAAGTTCTATCTTACGCTCATGCTTGATCTTCTCCAGCAGATCCGTTCCGGAAGCTGAGATCGCAGGCATATCGACTCCGTTTCTGCTCCTGATAAGGTTTACATAATCAATGGCTATAGCTTCATGTCCCAAATGATACTGCGCTTCTGCATAGGTCAGATAAAATTCAGCAAGACGCATATAGATCCAGGGTTGGTCACTTCCGACCATAGATGTATATGACCAGCTTTCATCGAGTGATTTTCTAATACCATACCCTAACCTGCTTCCGTTCCACCACCAATCCACATTTGGATCCCTGCTGTCGAGGCCTGTCCACCACATCTCCAATTCTCTTCCTTTGAAAGTTGCACCGTCATAGTATACAGAATAGGTCAGTCTTGGATCCCTGTTGTCATAGGGATGATCCGGATCATAGTCCAAAGCCGCAGGATTAAGGACGGGGGTCAGGTTGTCTGAACTCCCCGTATATCCCAACACAGGAACCTCCCCCGACAGCGTTTCATATTGATCCACAAAATTCTGAAGTGGATTTTCACTGACCCAGCCGCCAGAACCGTTAGGGAATCTCCATTCATCAATGCGATGTCCTCCAGTATAGTGGTAATAGTAATCTCCGGGTTTGTCAACAATAACTTCTCCGTACTGGTCAATAAACTGCTTGAAGAAGATGATCTCCTGGTCCATTGGATCCAGGAACATCCCGGGGTAATCATCAGACAGCTGGTATTCATCCAGTTCGAACAACTCCTCGCAGGCATCGGCCACTGCTTGCCATTTAACTTGATCGACAGATTCAGAAAACAACGGACTCGCAGCGTATAGAAGGATCCTTGCTTTAAGCCCGATGGCCGCGCCTTTGGTGACCCTGCCAAAATCTTTGCCTGTTGCTTCGGGTCTGTTCAGCAGATCCGGGATGATAAGATCCAGTTCATCGACAATAAATTCAACAACTTCCTCAAAGCTGGCTCTCGGTATATTGAAATCATCATTCAAACTAAAAGGTTTTTCAATAATCGGCACCCCGTTATATCTGGAGACCAGTTCTGCATAGAAATACGCCCTTATAAAGCGGATCTCAGCTGTTAGTTGCGTAATTCTTGCAGCGTCACCAACATCCGGATTAATTTTCTCAAGGAAGATATTGGCATTTCTTATCGCTTCATATGCGTCACTCCAGAATCCTGCATAGAAGTACATATTGTCGGCTGTAATCTCTCCATTCGTATACTTAAATACTTTTGGCTCATGCATATGATAGGATTCATCCGTTAATCCGGTCATCCGGAGTCCACCGGCCCATTTACAAAAACCATGGGGTAGTTCATTGTACCGGTCATTCACATACAACTCAATCAGGTTTTGATCCTCCCATACAATAGACTCCGATACAGAATCAAGTGGATTCAGGTCCAGGATGTCTTCATTGCAAGAGCAGAAAAACAAGAAGATCAGGAAGAAGTATTTTATGTTTTTCATATCTGATGTTTTCCTTTCAAAATGTGACACTCAGTCCGGCTGACAACAGTCTTTGCTGTGGATAATACCATCCTGTTTTTGAAGTACTCTCCGGATCGTTAAACTTTACCTTGTCATAAATGAAAAACAGGTTGTGTCCACTTATAAATACACTGAAAGCTTTGAGAGCTGATCTTTCCAATATTCTATCCGTAAAAGTGTATGAAAGCTGTATGTTTTTGAATCGTAGAAAGGAATTGTCCTTTATCCATATTGTTGATTCGTTTTGAATGCTGCTGCTGCTCATATCGTATGCAGCAGGGTAAGTTGCATTTGGAGTCATCCGCTCTGATATCCATCGCTCTTCAAAGTAAACCGATTGTTGGTTTATATCCCATGGCCTGTATATGGTTTGTGCCATGGCCTGTCCCTGTAAAAACATGCTTAACGAAAAATTTTTCCAGCTTGCATCAAATGAAATTCCGTATACAATTTTTGGGGTTGGAGAATTATTCAGAATTATTCTATCGTTGGCATCTATTATACCGTCATTGTTTTTATCAATGAATTTTACATCTCCTGGTTTTGCATCAGCAAAGTGAGCTGACGCCCCTATTTCTTCCCAGTTCTGGTATATACCATCAGCTTCATAAATCAGGATATAATCAATGGGGTTACCGGTTCGACGCTGATAATCAGGAATATTTTCAGCTTCATCAATAAATATGATTTCACTCCTGGCATATGTAAACTGTCCGCCGATGTTATAATTGATAGATTGGAATTTGTTGTAATGCTTCAGATCGAATTCAAATCCCTGGTTTTTTACCTCACCAATATTTTCATCAGGTAATGTCATACCCGTATATATAGGTATGGATGCATTTCTCGGAGTTAAGATGTCAGATCTTTTTGTATGAAATAGCTCGATCGTTCCTCGAAGAATATTATGAAAGGCAAAGTCTGCCCCAATATTTGACTTTTCAGCAGTTTCCCATGTAATATTCAGATTTGGGGTAGTTCCGGGAGTTAAGCCCAACGTGCGCGATTTATCTTCACCAAAGATGTAAGAGTTGGAAAGGTTGTAAAACTGCAGGTATTGGAAATTTGGTACTTTATCATTCCCCAGCTGGCCCCAGGATGCCCTGATCTTCAGGCTGGATAAGCGATCACTGCTGAAAAACGGCTCTTCAGAGAGTCGCCACCCCAATGAAATGCCCGGGAAGAGTCCATATCGCATCTCTTTCCGGAAATTCTCCGAACCGTCGTAACGCAGCGTAAACTCCACCAGATACTTTTCCTGGTAATTGTAGTTGATCCGACCAAAATAGTTTTTCCTTGCCGATTGAAAACCCATCCCTGAATTATTTTGCCCTTCATCTGATCCGGAAAACAGATAAGGTAGATCAGGAGTAACAAGATCTCTGCGGTATGCATTAAAAAATTCACCATGATGGGTATACTGTTCATAGGCGGCAAACAGGTTTACACTATGACTGTCAAATGTTC
>CAZOXI010000273.1:0-5196 GCA_964583445.1 uncultured Bacteroidaceae bacterium
GTGTAACGATCCATACCGGGTACTTGCTGATACCATATTCAAGCGACAGGAAGGCCTCCTTTTTGGCCCGGATCTCCTTTACCTCAAAGCCGATGGTCTCAACGGCATCATGCTCCTTGAGTGTATTGGCAATAAAAGACCTGAAGTATTTCTCCTCAAATCTTTTCAGAACGGCTACATGCTCTTTGGAGAAAAATGGCGTCATTTTCACAGCATCAATATTCTCAACAAAGTATACATCCCGGCCCAACAGCACTGATGCCGGGCTGTTGCTGATCACCTCAGCCTCCTCGTGGATCAGGTCCACAGGTTTTCCATTCCGCAGGATGGCAAGCTTATACAACGTCTGCTCAGGTGTGCGCTGAAATCTGAAAAAAGGTTGTGCAGGCCTCTTGTGCAGCACCAGGAAATCATCCGTGAACACATTCTGCCGCGATTTTTCCTTAAAAAATACCGTGAAATTATTTTCCACGGCAATTTTCAATACTGCATGCAGCCGTTTTTCAATATAGGGCCTGATGTGTTGCTTGATGGTTTCTGCATCAACGGTATCCATAAATTCCTTTACCGTCTTCTTTTTTGAAAAGAGACGGTGCAACTGCTGATCGTTATACTCATGGATGATATTTACAACCTCTTTCTGCATTGGCGTCAGCCGGCGATAAGAAAGCGCATCTTCGTTTTTCAGCAATATCTCACCGGTTACATAATAGGGCAATGCCTCATCCCGCTCCAGCAACTGCGGGATCAGTATTGTTCCCCACAAACGATGGGGTATGTAACCCAGTGCAAAAAAATATTTTTTCATTCTGAAAATGGCTTCACCAAAAGACAAGCTACAAGTTTGGGGAAACCGCGTGACAATTCAAAGGAATGTTGAAAAATTGTTGAGCGACATTTCAGTCCGGCATGATCCGGGAGGAAACCGGCTCAAGGGATACATCCCTTCAGTACAGCAGGTTGATTCGGAAAAACAGGACGTCAACGTACTGAGCAGCAGGTTGATCATCTGTAATGCAGCATTACCAGATCAGCAGCAGTCTAATCTTACTTTCATTCCCTGAATTGGTCCCGTTTGTCTCCCATCTTTACCTCTTCAGTGCCTTCTTTACCTGAGATGGTCAGGAGTAAAAATTTCTGTGCACGCATTTGTTGCACCTCCCCCTCTTCAGTCTCCTTTTTTTGCTGATTGGTCAGTATGTTCCAGGCAGTACCACGTATCAGGCTGACCGGCAGCCGGGCCAGGTACAGGAAATCTCCGTCCAGGTATTGCTCCCCTTCAAGCAGGATCAGTCCGAGTGTCGATTCAATGCTCATCAGCGGAATTTGAACTGCACCGTTCATCAGTGTAAAGCTATTGCGCAGAAGCCCAAATTTCACATTGTCCAGGTTCTTATTCCCGGTATACCTGGCCAATGCTCTGAGGGGTGCGAATCGCTTCACCCTCCCGTCTTCAAGTCGCAGATTAAACATCGCGGTGCTCAGATCCGTATTGATGGAAAAATCGGGATTGATAAAAAACTCTGCAAGCCCGTCGGCAGTCAGTCGCCCGTTAAAATTATCCTCCAGCGAATACAACGAGTCCTCGATAGCGATCTGGAGATCGAAATCGCTTATATTCACCGTGTCGATTTCAATATTTGCACTCAACATGTATAAGGTGGGATCGGATACATTGAACTGTCCGTCGAATAGCATAGCGCCGCCGGTTTCAGACTGCAGTGAAAACTGTTCAAGATAGAGAATCTTGTATGGCTTTGTGGAGAGCCTGCCACCCAGTTGTTTCAGTACATTCTCCTGGAATCTCAGTTCCGCTACATCCACATCTACTGCCAAATCCGGGAATTTGATTTTACTAAGGTCCGGGGCTGTACCAATCGTGCTGTCAGCCTGGATGTCGGCAGAAAGGTTGGCAGGAAGATTGGAGCCACTTTCAGTTAAGACTTCATCCTGATGTGAAGTTTTCCCGCGACCAGCCAGCAAGTCATAAACCAACAACCTGTCCAGGTCCAGCAATGCTGAACGGATCACTACATGCCCGGCAAGCGTGCGAGTGGAATCCAGCAGGTTGGAGAGCGATGCTTTCATGTCAAAATTACTTTCTCCAATGGATCCGGCAAAATCATAAATGATCAGCAGGCTGTCTTTGCGCTCCACATCCAATACCAGGTCATCGAATGCATGTGGGTATTCCTTCAACTTCCACCGCATCTCTTCTGAAGAAAACTTCAAATCAGGTAATATACTGTCATGCAACAATTCAGATACAGTAGTCTCCACCTTTCCTTTAAATTTAAGATCATGGATTTCCTCAACAGCGAACTGGGGAGGAAGGAACCTGAATTCGTTCCGTACTGTAAGCAGATCACCTGCAAGCAGCCTGTCGGCAGAGAGGTCGAACACAAGCGCCAGGTCCGCCGCGCTGTCCTTACGGATCAGATGGTCGTAATGGATCATCGTGGCTTGAAGATCAAATGCACTTTCCCTGATCCGGGCATGCAGCTCCCTGATTCTTAATGAATCTGGTTGTACTTGTATTTGCAATCTTCCATCTGAAACAGGCGCATACCCAGGCAGGGTTACTGCAACATCCTCCAGGGCAAGATCCATTGCAGGGATGCGCTTTTCTGCAAGCGAACGATTCAACTCCTCCCCTCCGATACTGCCAGACAACCGGAACGAAAGATCCCTGACAGCTATCTTTATTGCAGTATCATTCAGCAGTCTCCCCGGGTATAGTTCTTCTGCACCAAACACAAAGCTTGCCGCCAGATCCGCATCAACATCCAACAACCAGGGCAGGAGGTCCCGGATTTCTCCGTCCCATTGTATACGGTTGCTGTCAACCTCGGCCTCCATGCCGCGCATCGTGATCATCCGGTCCTCCACCATGAGCGTCCCATGCAACTGTTCCACCCGGTGTCCGGGCACTGAGAATCCGGCCTCATCCATGTAAATGCGCATCTGGCCCACACTGTCCGGGAAGTTTCCACTTTGTTGATCCCAGGATCCCTTGATATCGCCTTCCAGCCTGAGGATCCCGTGCAGATCTTTTACGGTTTCTGATTTGATGATCTCATTGATTACGGACAGGTCTGCATCACCGGTCATGCTGATCTCGGCATGGGGTAGCAGGAGATTGGACAGGTGTATTTCAGCATCCAGGGATCCCTTCGGAAAATCAGCATGAAAATCATCCAGATCCACTACCGCCTCAGAAAGATCTTTTTTGGTGCCGTTGGTTATATAACCCTGAAAATTAATTCCGGTAACAGACTGGTCAAGGGAATGGATTCTGAAACCCATATCCCTGGCTGCAATATCGATTTCCACCAGGGGAACCTGCTTACTGTAGGAGCCTGAAGCATTCCCTTCCAACCGTATACTGCCATCGCCAATTTGTTCAATTGCATCCAGATCAAGTGCACCTGAAAGAAGGAAATTCAACAGGTCAATCCCTGAATTCAACGCCGAAAAATCCAGATCGAGGGTCTTGTGATCCAGGTCCATTTCCCCCTCCACCTCAAATACTGCATCCATGATATCGAGCATGCTGTACCCGAGTGAAATATTCTGACGCACCTGGTCGAAATGCAGTGCACTGCTGAATGAAACGGTCCTGGGTTTACCGATCGTCAGCTCCTTTACCCGTGCGATTTGGATCTCACTTTCCAGCAATACTTCCACGGTGATCAGGTCCGGATAATAAGAAAATCCGCTTTCAAGCTCACTCACAAGGACAGAAAGAGAGGTGTTTGCAGGAACATCTTCGTAATGGACCGTCAGGTCGCGGATCTCAAACCGCTCCAGGTCTAATTTGACTGGCGACACATGCTGATCAGCAGTGTCGACGATCTGCTCGGAGCCGAAAAGAATGCCCAGTGCTTTTTCCACATTGGACACCGAATCCGCACCCACCCGGTAGTTCACGGTCCCTTCAGCAAAACGTACTTCAGAAATCATATAGGTGCCCCGGATCAACGCTACCACATCCATTGAGACATACACATCATTTAATTCAAATACCGGCATTGTGTCTGCAGGGTCTTGAGAAGCAACATGCTCAAGATACTGCACCTGTTGTAGGCGCAATGAAACATTGGGAAAATCCAAAAACGGTCGCAGGTTGATCTTATCAACTACGATTTCACCGGGTTGCATTTCATTCACATAAGTCAACGCCCTTTCGGTGATCTTCCCACGGAACAGGTAGAACAACAGTACCAGAAGTACCAGCAGGGAAGCGATCCCCAGCAGTATCCTGAGCAACCATTTGAATATACTTTTGAATACTTTGGTCATCGAACAAAAGCTGATACTAACTTAAATCTGCAGGCTAAAATTCGGTTAAAGTACTCACAAAACGGGCAAGAAATCAAGAAATGTTTTGAAGAAAATACAAGATTCCGAAAATGAGCTGTTGGAAATCCAATGAACTGACTGGAGGTCGGAACTGCATAACTTGCATTCAGGAAAAATGGAAATATGGAGAAATCTTTAGGGTCCGCCCCCTGATTGCCGGTAACAAATCAATAAAGATTGCGTAAAATGAAGTAACTTTGAGAAGTTCAAAGCAGCATACATGTGGTTAGGTTATATTACAGGATAAAACACTGAAAGATGAAGAAGAAATGTATACGCACGCTTGCCGGCATGCTCATCATGGCCGCAGTGACCCTTCCAGGATGCGAGTTTATCCAGGATTGCGGGACCTGCGAGGAGGTGATAGATGATGGCACAGAAATTAGATATGGGGAAGAACGACTCGTCTGCGGGGATGCCTACCTGGATCTTCTGTATTCCGCACCGGTAGAAGAAGATGGAGTCACCATTTACTGGAGCTGTAAATAAATATAACCTGTTCAAAAAAGTGTAAAATTTAGTCCTTTCATTGGCAGAACGCGAAATCAGGATCATAAAAAATACGTCGGCTCACGGCAGCATATACGCTTATACAGTACCGTTATTCCGACAACCGGATGCACCGGATGATTCACCATGATGTCAAAAATAATTTGGTTTTCCGCATAATCGCTGTTAAATTGGACGATGTTTTCTGCGGCAGGAAACGCAGGGATAAGGCTTCCTGACCGGTATATTATTTCCAGACCAGAATGACCCTAAGCGGATATATTGCCATCGCTGTTGTGATCCTGATGATCATTGCCCTGCTCAAGGAAATGATGCGCCCGGGAT
>CAZOXI010000274.1:0-5195 GCA_964583445.1 uncultured Bacteroidaceae bacterium
ACTTATTAATCAGGCTGTCTCCCACTCCACCCGGTCCCGTGTAACCCATGCCGGTGTCGTTGTCAATGATTGTTATAACAGTAGACGATGGAGATCCAATTAAAGCATTTACAGCCGGGGTCTGCAAACTAATGATAATTGTCTCTGCAGCTTCACCAATCACATCATCACTGATATCAAACTGAAGCTGGCCTGTGAGTTGACCTGCAGGTATTAAAAGTGTTCCGCTTGTCAGGGTATGATCCAGGGCATCCGCACTTCCTGAAACAAGGAAATCCAGTTCGACATCTATCGCTGAAACAGTCGTCAAACTTACCTCAACAGCCACAGCACCCTCATCTTCAGAGTAATCAGCACCTGCAGATGCAAAACTGGCCATGGGATGGTCATCATTGTCTAAAATGGTGACGGTATGAACAATGGGTTCAACAGAAGACAAGCTTCCATTCTGAGGATCAGACAAAGCTATTGTTATGGTCTCATCGTCCTCATCCATTCCATCATCGAGGAGAGATATCTCAAAGGATGTGGAAATATTGAAGGGTGGAATTGAAACTGAACCCGATGCCAGAATATAATCATCCGGATCCGTAGCCGATCCACCTGAAACTGTGTAGTCAACGGTCGTCGTATTAACTTCATCAAACTCTGATGGGGTGATCTGCACTGTAACCTGGTGCAAAGCAGTACTTTCATCGACAGATGATGAGGCACTGGAGAAATAGATTTTCCGTGGATTATCATCATCCAGGATCGTATAGGATACAATCGAATCCGCACCCAGTTCGACACCTGCCGAAGGATTTGTCAATTCGATGGAAAAAGACCTGTCGGCCTCCACAACCAGGTTGTTGATCACCGGTACAGTAATAATTGTATCATCACTGTGCGCAGGAATAGTCAGAGTTGTCCCGGGCAACACTGAAGTATAATCACCGGGTGCCAGGGCAGTTCCGTCTGTAGTAAAATATTCAACCGTCACATCTTCAGACGGAAGGTAATTAAGGTATACCCTGACCTCAGCGTCATCTGTTTCAAACCCTGCCTGTGTGGCTGACATAAACTGGAGTCGCGGAGCAACGGTGCCTATTGAAAGATAACTACCACTTTCAAGGTCCAGCTGAGACACTGAAAAAAGTGAATCATTGCCCTGAGAGCGAATCTCGTAGGCTTCCGCACCTGAAGTAAAATCTCCATCTGCATCTACCAGCAAAAGGTAGGCTGAATACCCTTCGGGACGGGAAGGGAGTAAAGTTGTGTCGATAGTAATATCTACTTCACCCAACTCACCTGTTTCCTCGATGATCCATTCCCGTTCAAGCCTCAATACGCCGGATAAAGTATCGGCAAGTTCAACAGTTGACCAGTCAGTTGTGGCCCCATTGTCATGGGCAAAAAAGAGGTATTCACCATCAGTATCCAAGCCTGCTGAGGCTTTGATTCCAAGCATCCTGGCAGAAAATGCTTCTGCGTGATAGCTTGCAATATCCTCGCGTCCGATCCCTGCAATATCATATGGGTGTGTTGCTTCATAACTGAAATAATCGAGTCCTGAAGCTGTTATATCAATTCCAAAAAATCCTGACAGATAGTTTTCAACAATAATTCGTTGCGCACTATTAAGCGTTGCATTGTAGACGATAAGCTCCCCTATCTCTCCCCCGAACTGGTGATCACCGACACTAAACGCAGGGTACAATGATCCAATCACCTGCCGGTTAAGGACGTCTGTATTCTCAAACTCCGCAGCTACCATAACAGGAACATCCGGTGTCCACTGCGAATAATTATCATTGGTTACAAATGCACCATACGCTTCACCATCGTGTGCATACCTGGCCCTGGTGCCACTGGAAGTTTGACCATCAAAACTGTAACCACCGGAATTTCCCGACCTCGGATCCGGTGCCACATGCAGTCCATCACCATAGTTGCCCCACAACTGCCCCAGCTGGCTGTTATCCTGCAGTGCGGGATCAACCTTATATACAGAGAAAAATGTTTGTGCACTGTAATTATGAAGATCATCTAGATGCGCGCTTACGCCGTCAAAACCTACCGTCGAACGCCCGTTAATTCCTGCAACTGAATACACAGGCTGATCAGCCAACGATACCTGGGAAGCATGGTGCGCATTTCCCGATATGTCTTCCCAGGGTACATTCAATTTTGCTCCGTCGGTTATCCCGCTTATGTCTGCGGCTCTTAACCAAAGCATGTTGGATGAAACATCTCCCACTCCCCCGGGTCCGCGATTCCCCAGAGAAGCACAATAATTTCCTGTTACGATTACCGATTGTAAGGCAAACGAGTCATTTTCAATAAAAAAGGTCACATGATATGATCCCGAATTGCTGGCATAAACCTCAAATGCAGTCTCACCCGGAAGCGCAATATCATCTTTATACCACTGGTAATTGGTTCCACTGTCGATGGTATTGAGTAAAAGTGAATCACCAAAGCAAAATGTAAGGTTGCCAGGCGAACCGATCTCAAAAGGCCCGGAAAGATAGAGGTCCCAGATTCCACTTGCAGACAACCCGGCAAGACCATACTGCTGGCAACTGTCAACCGGGCTGACACAGGTAAAATCCCCGTATCCCGCACCGGTTTTCAGATCGGGATCGGGATCAAGGATGTACAAAACTCCATCGTTGTCAAAGGATCCTTCATCATTTCCTCCATCCATCTCCCATTGTCCGTCAACAACGAGCTGACCGTTATTTTGTATGACCACCTGGCTGCCGATTGTCAAATCACCTTTCACAATCACTATACCATCAACCCCAATAGATAGATCTGCATTGGCACTGAGGGTCAAATTTCCGTATATGATCAGAGTGTCCTCAACACTCAGGTCTCCACTGTTGAAATCAATATGATGCCAGGCTGTAATAAACCCGTTGATCTCAACATTCACATCAATTCCTGTTGTATCGGGAGCAGACCCATCCACCCAGGAATCGTTCTCCAACCAGTTGCCCTGGCGATTATTCACTGAAATTTCCTGGGAAAATATATGAGATGCAATGAGAAGAAAGACAAGAACCAAAAGGGACCTTTGCACACCGTGGCAATCCTTATCCCTTGAAGAGCAAGAGAAAGGAGAAACCAATTGATTAAAGGCAGTCCCTCTATACATCAGATTGCAAGCAATTTAATTGCGCTTTTATTTTAAGGCTATATTCACGCCTATGCTAGTGTAAAAATTAGGATACGTCGTAATAAAATTAATGTTTCAAATATTGCAATTTCCTGAACATGAAATACATAAATCGACTCATCCGCGTTGTTAATAACTCAAACAGAGGCAAATTGATTTGACAAATACTATTTCTTTCATGATAAACAGGACTAATTACACCACAAGTACTCCTGGTGAAATCTTAAAAATGTTAAAAAAAAACCGGGGGTCCTTTGTCAATTGGAATTCTATTTTATATGAGTTGTCCGCTGTCTGGACCAACATATGCCTGAAAGTACTTTGCATACTCATGGACAAGACGCTTGACCGGTTAACCTGTCCTAAATTAAAAAGAGGCTGCCCCACCTGAGACAACCTCCCTTAAATAGATATTTGTATCCTTTACAAACTCTTGATCTCTGTAACAAGTTTCTGAAGCGAGTCCTTCGCATTTCCAAATAACATCCTGGTCTTGTCATCATAGAACAGGAAGTTCTCGATAGCAGCATAACCTTTTCCCATACCGCGCTTCATCACAATAATATTTTTCGCTTCATGGGCCTTGATGATCGGCATGCCAAAGATCGGACTTGAGGGATCGTCCAGTGACGCAGGATTCACAACGTCATTGGCCCCAATAACCACCACAACATCGGTGTTCGGCATATCAGGATTGATCTCATCCATCTCCACCAGCTTGTCATAGGGTACATCTGCTTCGGCAAGCAAAACATTCATATGTCCCGGCATTCGTCCGGCCACCGGATGAATGGCGTATTTCACCTCCACACCATTGGCTTCAAGTAACTTTCCCATTTCGTTGCACACATGCTGTGCCTGTGCAACGGCAAGTCCATAACCTGGTACGATCACAACCTTAGAGGAATAACTCAGTAAAACAGCTGCATCAGTAACAGAAACCTCCTTGACTGTTCCAGCTTCCCGGTCCGATCCAGCGCCTCCACCACCGAAAGCACCGATAATCACATTCAGCAATGACCTGTTCATAGCTTTACACATCAGGAGCGTCAGGATCATACCGGCAGCACCCACAAAGATTCCACCAAGGATCATGGCCTGGTTCTGGTAAATAAAACCTGCCATGGCCGCTGCAATACCTGTAAAACTGTTCAGCAAAGAGATCACTACCGGCATATCGGCTCCACCGATGGGCATTACAAATGTTACACCATAGATGAGCGCAACGGCAAGCAATACATAAACCATCACCTGCTGGGTCTCTATGGGTGCATTTGTCACCATCAGGAAGACCACCCCGGCAACAACTGCGGCCATAAACAACAGGTTGATATAGCTCAACCATTTTGCAAAGATGTCCTTGATGTTCCCGTTCAGTTTACCATATGCGATCATACTCCCACTGAAGGCAATACTTCCGATCACCAATCCCAATAATGTAACCAGTACTGACTGGTTATCCGGGTTGGAAAATTCGATCAGTGCAACCAACGCCGATGCCGCACCTCCACTGGCATTAAAGAATGATACCAGTTGCGGCATCGCAGTCATTTTAACCCGTCGGGCGATCACAGCACCTACAACAGAGCCAATGGCAATGGCCACAAGAATGATGATCAGGTTTCCGGATGGAATGGTCACGAGCGGCGTTCCTTCCCTGTGTAAAAACATGGTGGTAACCATCGCCAGTAACATACCGGCAGCAGCCCAGAGATTTCCACGCCTGGCACTTTCGGGGTGACTCAGCAGTTTAAGTCCGGTTACAAAAAAGATGGCTGCAAGGAGATAACTGAATTCCAGAATTTTATCTCCACTGGATATTGTGTCAACGATTGTATTCATAATTATCTCGGCTTACTTTTTTTTCTTTTTAAACATTTCAAGCATTCTGTCGGTAACAACAAAACCTCCCACGACATTCAGGGTCCCGAAGAACAAGGCAAAAATTCCCAGTATCAGGTTCAGAAGGTGCGACCCCTCTTTCAGGTTTTGAAGATCGGCATGCCCTACCAGGATGATACCGCCAATGATG
>CAZOXI010000275.1:0-5177 GCA_964583445.1 uncultured Bacteroidaceae bacterium
ATTACGTTCATAGATGGCCCCAAAGGAAGCTGCAATGATACCAGCGATACCAAGTACCTTGAAGCAGTCTACAGCCTGTTGCCTGGAGCTCCCTGCCCCGAAATTTTTACCTGTCAGGATAAAATCACCAGGAGCTGCCTTTTTAGCAAAATCCTCATATCCTTCCAGGTTACCGAAGGCATAGGCTCCCATCTCAGCCGGCTCAGTGATGGCGAGGTGACGATTGTGGTAGATCATATCGGTATCAATATCATCTTTATCGATCACCCAGACTTTTCCTGAAAGTTCAACGGGTTTATCGGCATGAGACGTGTGCTTCCTTTGCACATTTGAAGGATCATGCCCGGTCGCTGCAGGACGTTCCGGAATCTTATCCGGGATTCTGTCTGGGGTGGTAATGAACCCTGCCACAGCCGATGCAGCAACGATATCAGGAGCTGCGAGGTAAACTTTGCCCTGGCCCTGTTTCCCCGGGAAGTTCCTGTTCCCTGTGCTGATGCTCACCTCACCCGGGCCGTTCTGTCCCACCTGACCTGCAGCGCAGCCTGCGCAACCGGCATTTGAGATCATTGCCCCTGCTTCTTTCAGGTCCTCGATGAAACCGGCCTCCAGGGCCTGTTGCCAGACAGCATCTGTAGCCGGAACAATTTTCAGCACCACACCCGGCGCAACTTTCCTTCCTTTCAGGACGCATACTGCTGCCTCGATGTCCCGCATCCGTCCATTTGTACAACTTCCGATAAAGGCTGAATCGATCCATACCTTTTCTTCTGGCACACTAACAGTATCGTGCGGTTTTCCGGGTAATGATACGAGCTTTCTGAACGATGTAATATCCAGTCGCTCTTCGCGGTCATAAGATGCATTTTCATCTGCTTCAGGTGGATTGATCCGCTGCCTGGCGCGCGATTCACAATACCTTATCACGTCCCTGTTAGGGGGCAGAAATATAATGATCGCACCCAACTCTGTGGCCATAGACGAGATCGTAATCCGTTCATCCAATTGCATTGCATCCACCGCATCGCCGTACAATTCAACGGAATAGCCCAGCAGGGTGTTTGATCCAAAGCGATCCAGCAGGTTCAGCACGATATCCTTTGCTGTGATATGCGCGGGGCGCTCACCTTCGAGAATGATTTTCGCGGAAGGGGGCGTCTTGAACCATATCTTCCCGTTGCTCCAGGCTGCTGCAATGTCCTTATCCCCCATCCCTTGTCCAAATGCACCTACTGCACCAAGGATATTTGCGTGTGAATCGGTAGATACTGCTGTAGAGCCTGGAAATGCAAGTCCCTCTTCAATAAGAATATGCGTACCGATTCCTTTATTAATGTCATATACCCTGATCCCATGCTCCCTGGCAAAAATCCTGCATTTGTGCTGGTTCGCTGCATACTTCTGATCCGATCCTGTTGGATTGCAATCAAAGGTAAAAAAGGTCTTTTCAGGGTCATTGATTGTGAGCTGATGGTCCAGGATATTCCTGACCACATTGGCACCTCCGAAGTCACGGGCCACCCTTGCATCGATCTCAACATCAACGATATCACCAGGATGAACCGTGCGACCATCCGCGTGGTTTGCCAATATCTTTTCAATCAGGGTGGAAGCCATAGGAAATGCTATTTTGAATGTATAAAGATACAACCTGAATATTCACATCAAATGTATTTTACAACACTTGTGTGAAAACACATTACGGTGTGCTGTTCTTTTATTTTAATCATTCCTTCTATCTTTGCGGCCATGAGTTCTCATCCCAATATACCGAGGCTGTACATTATCAAGATTGCCAAGTGGTTCATGTTATACATGCCCATCGTCGTGCTTTTTTACGAAAGCAATGGATTGAAAATGAAAGATATCATGGTCCTCCAGGCGGTCTATTCCATTATGATCGTGATCCTGGAGATTCCTTCGGGGTATCTTGCCGATGTCTGGGGACGTAAGCGTACCCTGATGCTTGGCGCTGTGATGGGGGTGGCTGGATTTGGCATGTATGGCTTCAGCTACGGTTTCTGGGGATTCTTAGTGGCAGAGATCATTTTAGGGATCGGTCAGAGCTGTGTTTCGGGTGCAGATTCAGCCATGTTATATGATTCGCTCATAGAGCGTAACCAGCAGAAAAAGTACAGCCGTTTCGAGGGACGGATCAGTTCGCTGGGAAATCTTGCGGAGGCTGCCGCTGCTTTATTAAGCATAGCGCTGGTGACGATTTCACTCAGGGCACCCTATTACGGACAGATTCTGGTAGCAGCCATTGCCGTCCCGGCTGCGTTCACCCTCCGGGAACCTGCACGCCATAAAAGATTAATGAACCGCGATTTCAGGGAGATCCTTGATGTTTCGAAATTCGCACTGGTGGGAAACAAGATTCTGCGCAGGAATATCCTGTTTTCGGCATTTACCGGCTGTGCAACACTCACGATGGCCTGGTTTGCACAGAAATTTTTTGAACATAATGGAATTGATAAAGTCTGGTTCGGACTTCTCTGGGCTGCGCTCAATCTCACAGTTGCCTTTGCCTCCTTCTTCGCATACCGGCTGGAGGCTTTTCTGAAACCAAGGGGGACGATCATCCTCATCAGCCTTGCCATACCTCTCGGTTACCTGTCGCTGTCATTTTCCGGCCTGGTATCCGGGTTGATCATCCTGTTCGCATTTTACCTGGTAAGGGGTTATGCCACCCCGGTATTGAAAGATTATATCAACAGGGTTACCGGCTCAGAAGTGCGGGCCACTGTTCTGTCCGTCCGGAATTTCATTATACGGATCAATTTTTCACTTGCCGGTCCGCTTATGGGATGGGCCAATGATATGTATGATCTGCCCACAGCTCTCCTGATGGGAGGAATCATCTTCCTGATCCTGAATGTAATTACCGGGATATTGTTCCTGGCATTGCGGGAGACCATGAACGACCGGGTGCATTATATCTCCAGGACCAGACCATCATAGGCAGCTTTCATGCCTGGCGGTAATTCCTTTTCGTAATCTTTCACCCTTCCCATCTGGTGGGAAATATGTGTGATGTAACCATTGTCGGCGCCCAGCTCTTTGTATAGTGCTGCAGCCTCAGAAAGCGTAAAATGCGAATGATGTTTTTCCCTGCGCAGGGCGCCGATCACTACATGGGACAGCCCCCCCAGCTTTTTCTTTTCTTCTGCCGAAATAAAATTGGCATCCACCAGGTAGGCAAAATCCATGATCCTGAATCCGAACACGGGCATATCGGCGTGTTGCATCCGGATGGGCATAAATTCAATATCTTCAATGGAAAAAGGTTCACCTGTGATCTCATGGAGAATGACATTGGGTACACCAGGATACTTATCCTCTGCAAACACATAAGGAAAAGATATCCTGATCGAACGCAGCACCCGCTTCTCACCGTAAAGATCCATGGACTTACGCTGAAGAAAATTAAACGACCTGATGTCATCCATACCTGCAATATGGTCCCTGTGCTCGTGGGTATAGACCACCGCATCCAGACGGGTAATTTTCTCCCTGAGCATCTGCTGCCGGAAGTCCGGACCTGTGTCCATCACTACCGAGGCACGTTTGCTGGTAAGAAGTATCGAGGACCGGAGCCGGTTGTCGTGTGGATCAGGGGAGGTGCATGCATGGCACTGGCAACCGATAACCGGCACGCCCTGTGAAGTTCCTGTACCTAAAAATGTGATCTTCAAATTTAATTCGCTTCAAGGTGAACCCTAAATTAATCATTTTAGTACGAAGGCTAATGAATTATGTAAAAACTGTGTTATTTTTAAGAAAAAAAGATGGCTGGTAACCTATACCTGGTCCCCAATTCCCTTGGAAGTAAGGACACAGATAATTTTCTACCTGCGAATTTCAAACCTGTGATCACGGGACTCAGGTATTTTGTCGTTGAAAATACCAGGAATTCCCGTAGGTTCCTTAAAATGATCGATCCGCAAACCGATATTGACGCGATCACTTTCTTTGAACTGAACAAACATACAGATCCGGCTATAGTTCCGGGGTTTCTGGCCCCTTTAAAGGAAGGTCACCATCTAGGAATGATCTCAGAGGCAGGGCTTCCCGGGATTGCTGATCCGGGAGCCCTGCTCGTGAGCCTGGCGCACCGGGAGCATATCAGGGTGATCCCCATCACCGGTCCTTCGTCCATGTTCCTTGCACTGATGGGATCCGGATTCAATGGTCAGCAATTTCGTTTTACAGGATACCTGCCGGTACAAAAAAATGAACGGCGTCATGCCATTAAACAGCTTGAGCGCATCGTCGAGGAGGAAAACGAAACGCAAATCTTCATGGAGACACCCTACCGAAACAATGCATTGCTTGCTGATCTGTGTGCAGCCTGTAAAAAGGATACGCTACTCTGCGTGGCAGCAGATCTGACCATGGAAACCGAGATGATCAAAACGGCGCCGGTCAGCTGGTGGAAAAAGAAACAGCCAGACCTGCATAAACGTCCGGCTGTATTTCTCCTTGGTAAAACCTGATTGGGACACGTTTAGTCGATATCAGGTTCACTTATCAATACCTCGATATCAAACAATAAAGTTTCATAGGGTGGAATAGCAGTCTTTCCGGTTCCGGATGCCTTGGTACCCTCCGCGCCGTAGGCCAGTTCATGTGGGATCAGCAACTGACCGGTTCCCCCGTACCTGAAATATTTCAGGCCCAGGTCCCAGCCTTTGATCACGTCGCCCTCGCCAATCGTAACCGTCATGCCTGATCCTTCTCCTGCGTTGCTGTCAAATACCCTTCCATCAAGCAGCTGACCAGTATAGAATACCTCAACATTGCTGCCTTTAGAAACCTGGGCAGAATCACCCACCAAACCCGGAATATGGTACATCACGGATCCGGTCTCGTCATCGCGAATCGGATAGGCTTGTGGATGTTCCGCAAGGAAAGAATCGATCTTCATCTGTTCCCATTCCTCAACGTCCTCAATCACCTTGAGCAACTGCACATCATACATGAGTGACTCGAACTGACCGATATTTCCAAAACCTTCCGCACCGTAACCCAGGTCACTTTTAAAGATCAGCCGGGCGATCCCTCCTTCTTTCATCATGGACAGTCCTTCCCGCAGACCTTCCATCTCAGTACCATGCTGAAATTTGTAGGGCCCGTACAATACTGAACTGTTATACAGATTATAATTCCTGGCCCAC
>CAZOXI010000276.1:0-5177 GCA_964583445.1 uncultured Bacteroidaceae bacterium
AGCGATTTTTGAGGTGCGTAATTCAAGGGGATTGCCTGTGTTTGCTGTATATGATACCATGGTATGGGTGTATGCCAACGACGATCCCAATGCCAAAAGTATGAAGGGAGGTTTTGCAGTGGGCGGTTATAATAAACCAGCAAAAGGGCAGGTGGATGAACCATACATGTATGTCACACCCGATGGTGTCAGTGTGTACATCAGTGAAGATCCCGTGAAAGGACCGAAGGGTGGTTTCGCCGTAGGCGGTTACAACAAATCCAAGGCCATCGGGAACGAATATTTCAGGATTACGCCCGATAGTGTGAATATGTTTATCAGGGGATCGGTGGATAATCAACGAAGGGCAGGTTTTTCAATTGACGGTATTAATCCGGAGGGGGATAAGGTGACGTTCCTGTTCATGCATCCAAGGAATTATTTCATCGGAGAAGGGGCCGGAAGAAATACAACACTTGGTGGTATTTTTAATACGATGCTTGGATACCATGCCGGTGAATTTAATACTGAAGGTTCAGCTAACGTCATGATCGGCTTCGAGTCAGGGCTTACCAATACTACCGGGAATGAAAATGTCTTTATCGGTACGCGGGCAGGAATGAACAATTTGCAGGGGACCGAAAACGTCTATTTGGGAAGCAGGGCCGGCATGAACAACTTCGGCGATAACAATGTGTTCCTCGGGAGCAATGCCGGATCGGGGAATGTGGGATCAGGAAATATTTATCTCGGGAGCAATGCCGGAAGCCGGAATAAAGGATCCAATAACGTGTTTCTTGGCAACAATGCTGGAGATGCATTCCAGGAAGCCAGCAACCTCTTTGTGCTGGAGAATGGGACCAAAGATGAAACGCGAAGCCTGATGGTAGGTCATTTTGACCATGATCTGTTGCGGGTCAATGCCTTCATGGGTATCCATGCAAAACCCGATTCAGCATATGCAATCAAAACGAACGGCACGATTTCTGCACTGGAGGTTGCTACCGGTTCCGATATACGGTTCAAAAAGAATATAGAATCCATAGAGGATGCACTTGAAGTGATTACATCACTGGATGGCGTCACCTACGAGTGGGACCGGGAACAGTTCCCGGAACGCAATTTCGACCAACAGAAACACCTGGGCTTTATCGCACAGGATGTTGAAGCGGTGATTCCCGAACTGGTCACTACCGACACTCAGGGGTTCAAGGCAGTGAACTACCAGAAAATGAGCACGCTGCTGGTTGAAGCTGTAAAGGAACAGCAGCAAATGATCCTGGATCGCGATGAAAAAATCCGTGATATGGAAGAACGCCTGCGTCGACTGGAAGCGCTGGTGGCGGGTGACTGATGTTACTGGTGAATGGCAACTGATGCTGATGAACCTTCCTGTACCAGCCGGGTCACCTCACCCTGAGCCTGAACTCCAGGTCCTGGTCGACCGCTTCGTTGAAAATGAGATAACGGTTGGTGGCGGTGTACCCATCTTCCGATACCTCAACATCGCCGGACTTCACGCGCCTGATTTTCCTGCCTTCAAAATGAATTACGTTAACATAGGCGACATCGGAAAACAGGGTGGAGAGGTCCATTCCCTCGACTGCCATATCACTTCCGGTGAATTCTTTTTTTACCAGGTCCAAAAAATTGTGTGACGCTGTGCGTTCGAAATTGCGCCTTTTGAACCTGTAGTACTCCGGCACAGCTGCGAATTCAGTCTCATTCTCATATACGACATCCATTCCGTTATTCAACGCAGTCACATCAGAAAAATCAAATCCCGTGGTGATCACATATCCGTCGTTTTCAGAAATGAATCTCATATTTGTGATGCCGTCGACATTTTCAAGCTTCTCGCGTGTTTTTTGGTACTCGGTTTCCATGTTCTGGAAAGGACTGTCTTCTTCCAACTCATCTTGCCGACCGAATCCCTGCATCATCTGTTTCACCTGACTTAAGTCAATGCTGAGACTGAAAGATCCCGATCCATTCTCCCTGAATGTAACAATTTCGCGGATCTCAAAACATGACTGGAGACTGAGCGCTGCAGCAAAGATCAGCAGGACCCAAATTTTTGATTTGTGCATGGTGAATTATATTTTGGAGCCAAGATACAAAAGAAAATTGGATCCTGTGGACCTGTAAAAGTCGGGCAAAAAAACTATTTTTACATACTGACTTTTTCCTGTTATACATTCAGTTGATGAAATAACAATAACAGATCAGTGATTTTTGCAACACATACAATTGGGACTCAATTTATGCGGAAACAAACAGCAGATCCATACTATATACATCAAATGTCGCGATTCTCTTTTACAGTCCTGATTTTTGCAGGAATAATCCTGATGACATCCTGTGCCGAAAAGGTGCAATTCGATACACATTTCACCTCGTTCAAACAACTGAGCAAACATTTTAAAGAAGTCCCGAATGCATACAAACCCGTTCCATTTTGGGTATGGAACGGTGATATAACCATGTCGGTGATCGATGAACAGTTAGAGGATTTTGCTGATAAAGGCTTCGGCGGTGTGTTTGTTCATCCCCGTTACGGACTGATTACTGAGTATGTATCTGAAGATTGGTACGATCTCGTGGAATATGCAACCAAAAGAGCGAGGAGACTGGGTCTGGATCTCTGGTTGTATGACGAAAATTCTTTCCCAAGTGGGTTCGCTGGCGGACATGTGCCTGCAGAAATGCCCGAATCCTATAGCGAAGGTCATGCGCTCAGAATGCACCGACAGCAACTATTGCAGCCCGACAGCACGAAAGCATACCTGCTGATCTTTTCGGAGCAGGATTCCCTTATCGATATCACAAGTTCCTGGCAATCGCATGCGGGTAAAAAAGGTGAATACCTGCTCTTTGAAAAAGTGTATTACCCGGTATCTGATTGGTATGCTGGTTTTTCCTACGTAGATCTCCTCAAACCGGGAGTCACCGAAAAATTCATCGAAATAACCATGAACGGCTACAAAGCACATTCAGGCTCCTTTTTTGGTAATGTGATCCCCGGGGTGTTTACCGATGAACCCCATATTGCGCCGCAGGGCGAAGGTGCACTTATTCGATGGACCCCGGATCTCTTCGAGCGGTTTAGGGAGCGGTGGGGATACAGGCTTGAACCGCACCTGGCAGCCCTGGTAGAGCAACAACCCAAGTCGGGCCAGGTGCGGCATAACTATTACCAATTGCTGCTGGAGCTGTTTATTGACAGGTGGTCCAGACCCTGGCATAGCTACACGGAGGCAAATGACCTGGCATGGACCGGCCACTACTGGGAACATGACTGGCCCAGTCCACGCTACGGTCCGGATGATATGGCCATGTATGCATGGCACCAGGTCCCGGGAATCGATATGCTGTTTAATGCATGGCAACAAAGACCAGGTCAGTTCGGTAATATACGTGCAGTGCGCGAACTGAACAGCGTAGGAAACCAATTAGGGAGGGTACGCAAACTCAGTGAGACCTACGGGGCCTCGGGCTGGGAACTCACGTTCGAGGATATGAAACGAAATGGCGATTGGGAGTTTGTCCTGGGTGTCAACCTGATGAACCAACATTTATCCTATCAGAGCATTCTGGGCGATCGAAAGCATGATTTTCCACAATCATTTTCCCATCATGCACCCTACTGGGACGAGTACCCGGTGTTAAATGCCTATTTCAGCAGGTTGTCACTGGCGCTCAGTTCGGGTCAGCAGATCAACAGGACGCTCATACTGGAGCCGACCACTTCGGTATGGATGAACTATCAACCTGGGGGAAGTACACATCAACTCAATGAAGTGAACGAAGAATTCAGAACACTGCTTGCACTTCTCGAAAGTGAGCAGGTTGAATATGACCTGGGATCAGAAAACATCATAAGGGACCATGGAAGTGTGGAAGCCGATTTGTTTGTAATTGGAGAAAGGAAGTATAATTACGTTGTCATCCCGAGATTCATGACCAATCTGAATAGTGAGACCGCAGAGCTTATTGAACAATACCTCGCGGCAGGAGGGATCGTTATAGCACTTTGTGAACCCCCGGCCTTCATAGATGGAAGGGAGAATGATAAGTGCTTACGGTGGTCTGAGAAGTATATCGACCAATGGTATACGCTGGGAGGATGCAACGACCCGAGGCTGATCAATTACCTGCACAGGGATGATTTTGTGATTGTCGAACAGCAGGGTGGTGACCTTTTGCATATGCGCAGACAGCTGGAGGATGGGCAGTTGCTCTTCCTCGTGAATTCCAGTAAAGATGAGCCGTGTACGGTGAGTATGCTGAGCCAGGGCAGTGATATTGCGCACATGGATCTTTTTACAGGAGAAGTTGGACAATACCCCGGGGTCCTCTCCGGTAACATTATCAGTTTTGATGCAGAACTGGATCCCTGTGGATCCATACTCTTATTCATTGGAGATAATGAAATACCCGGCAAAGTTCAACGAAAGCGTAAATGGAATGGCGTGGAAGAAGAAGTATCCCTTTCCGCCATTGAGACAACTGTTCCGGGGAGGAATGCACTCAACCTGGATTACTGCAGGGTCATACTGGATGATGACACTTCATCTGTTAAATTTTTTTATGCAGCGCAAACAGACATCTTCCGGCACTGCGGCTTTAGAGCGAATCCATGGGCATCAACTACCCAGTTCAGGAAAGAGATTATTGAAAGAGATACTTTTCTCCCCGGATCCGGTTTTACAGCACAGTATCCGTTCTTTGTCGATACTGATTTCATTTCACCTGGACTTCGTTTGGTTGTTGAACGACCCCATTTATATGAAGTGAGGATTAATAAGACGTTGCTTGAACCTGAACCCGAAACATGGTGGCTTGATCAGGGGTTTGGTGTATTCAGAATCGAAGAGGGGATTCTTCCCGGAGATAATTACATCGAACTGAAAGCTGATCCCATGTCTGTCTATTGCGAACTGGAGCCTGTATACCTGTTGGGTGATTTTGACGTACTACCTCTCAACCAGGGCTGGCTGCTTGCAACAGCGACGGATCGTAAGCTTGGTTCATGGAAGGATGCCGGAATGCCATTTTACAGCGACAGGGTGGAATATTCTTCAACATTTGAACTGGAAAAGACCGGAATGGCGAAGGTTGTTATGCCCGGCTGGCATGGAACAGTGGCTGCAGTGCATGTAAATGAGCAACCTGCAGGAAATATTTTCACTAAACCT
>CAZOXI010000277.1:0-2391 GCA_964583445.1 uncultured Bacteroidaceae bacterium
GCGGGCTGGTGGCCGAAACCACCGTGAAGATCACAGACATCCGCGGGAACCTGGTGAATGAGCTGGATTCATTTGGCGGACAGGCGGTCTGGGATGGTACGGACTTCAATGGGAACCGGGTTGCCACCGGCACCTACCTGCTTTTTCTTGCCAACAGGGATGCAACGGCAGCACATGTAGCCAAGATACTTTTTATACACTAACGTTTTGGGGATCCAGGTGTATTCGTTTCGCAGATCATTCGTTCCGTGTTATATTCGTTGCGGGTATGCGCATTTTTGAATTGTGATGCTATCTTTGGCTGAATTAGAATCTTTTCCAGGGCGATGCTGCAAAAATCCAGGGCGATCATATTACATGCATACCGGTACGGTGAAAGCAGCCTGGTGGTCCATGCGTATACAGAAGCCTGGGGCCGAAGTGCTTTTCTACTGAAAGGGATTCGGAAATCGCGAAAAAGTCAACGTGTTTCCATGTTTCAGCCCCTGTACCTGTTGGATCTGGATGTCTATTACAGGGATAACAGGGAGTTGCAGTGGATCAGGGACGCTTCCTTTTCCGGTATGTCCATTGTGCACGATCAGGATATTATTAAATCGACCCAGGCGATCTTTATCAGCGAAGTATTGATGAAGACCATCAGCGAGGAAGAGCGCAACCCGGAGTTATTCGGTTTCCTGGAGCATGCTTCGGGGTGGCTGTTTTCGGGCGATCAGGCATCCCCTTCATTTCATCTTGTCTTTCTTTTTAACCTATCAAGGTATCTTGGATTTTATCCCAGGAATAATTATTCGGAAGAAAGCAGGTTCTTCAATGTCGAATCGGGCTCTTTTTCACCGATACCCGACCGGCTGGATACGCAAAAGGAAAACCTGCTTGGATTGCAGTGGAAGGAATGTTTTCAGGCCGATTACCAATCAGAGCATCAAGTATTTAACAATCACGAAAAGCGCAACCTGTTTTTGGATTCAATATTGCGTTTCTACAGGCTGCATCACCACTCCATGCGTGAATTGAAATCACTCGATGTACTTCGTACGGTCTTTAGTTAACAAATCGGGAATATTTACAGCTCTTTTTTTACTAAATTAGAAGCAACCATTGAGGCAGATTTGCCGTATAGATGGTGATAGGAACAGGTTATTGCTGAGGGCTTATGAGAAATAACCATAACTAACTAAATTGAACCCGTACCAAAAATACAAACGGTCTGAAAAAAACATCTATCATTTCCGCATCAGTTACTCCAAATTGTTCACATGGTAATCCAACCGGATATATTAGCTTCCATTATCATTTTTCTTTTTGGATGAGGTACCAGGGATTGGGAATTGCAGTAATTTGATGAATGTGAAGTATAGGATAAGTAAACATTAAGAAGTTATATCATGGATACACTACAGAAATCAATTTCGGGATTGTCCCTGGTCTCCGGGGGGCAAAGCAGAAGATTAACACGTATCTCCAGGGCAGGTGTCTTTTGTACGATAATGTTTCTGACCATATTTACCGGCATGCAACAGGCATCCGGCCAGGGGGTGGGGATCAGTGAGACGACGATTACACCGCATGAATCGGCGATCCTGGAGCTTCGGTCGGTTGCGCGGGGATTCCTGGTACCAAGGATGGATATTTCTCAAAGGGATGCGATCAGCAATCCGACTGCAGGACTTGTCATTTACAATACGGAGAGCAATAAACTGAATATGTATAATGGGAGTTTCTGGAGAACTGTATTCTCTGGCAACAACGGAATTAATAATATTTTCGGAACCACCAACCGTATTACAATTGACAATACAGATCCTGCCAATCCGGAAATCGACATTGCAAACACATACATCGGCCAGCCCTCTATTACTACATTGGGTATTGTAACCTCGGGAACCTGGAATGCTGCTACGATTGGTGTTCCTTACGGGGGAACAGGACTTACTTCCATTGCTGCCAATAATCTTCTATTCGGGAATGGCACGGGAGCTGTATCTTTACTTGCTCCCTCCGTCACCTCCGGATCAATCTTAATGAACACTGCCGGAGGACCTCCATCCTGGACCACCCTGAATGCATTGCCCGGTAGTGCAGGAATATTACCCATTGCAAATGGTGGAACCAATTCAGGTGGACCCTTGAATAATAACCGTGTCATGATCTCCAGCGGCGGTGCAATCGTTGAGGCTGGAGCGATGAGCAATGGTCAGATCCTTGTTGGCCAGAATGCCGCTGCCCCCCAGGCGTTGTTGATGAGTGGAGATCTAACGATGGACAATACCGGGGTTACATCGATAACTGCAGGAGTGATCGAGGATGGCGATATCAGTGGCACAGCCGGTATTGATGCGACCAAGCTTGCAGATGGCTCAGTGAACAACACAGAATTTCAGTACATTA
>CAZOXI010000277.1:2491-5176 GCA_964583445.1 uncultured Bacteroidaceae bacterium
GTGATGTTAATACCCTTGCCGATGGAAATATCTACCTGGGAGATGGAACCAACACAGCCCAGGAGGTTGCCCTGAGTGGAGATGTTACGATGAATAATGCGGGAGTTACGTCGATAACTGCAGGAGTGATCGAAGATGGAGATATCAGTGGCACGGCAGCGATAGATGCGACCAAGCTTGCAGATGGCTCAGTGAACAACACAGAATTTCAGTACATTAATTCATTGACGAGTAATGCCCAGAGCCAGATAGACAATCTGAGCAGTGAGATAGGTGATGTTAATACCCTTGCCGATGGAAATATCTACCTGGGAGATGGAACCAACACTGCCCAGGAGGTTACCCTGAGTGGTGATGTAACGATGAATAATGCCGGAGTCACATCTATAACAACAGGGGCTGTTGGGAGTACAGAGTTGGGTCATGATGCTGTGACCAATGTGCAGCTGGCAGATAATGCAGTACAGACCGAGAACATCCTGGATGGAGAGATCACTACGTTGGATATAGCAGATAATAGTGTCACCTTAGATAAGATACAAGATGGTTTCGCGGACCAGGTACTCACAACCGATGGTACAGGTAATCCTCAATATGAGGATCGTTCTAACTTTTTTGTAGGTGCAAATGCATATACTGCAGACGCTGCAAGTTATGCAGAAGGAAGTGTTTATACTTTGTTTGATCTAGATTTTGAAGTTGGAGCAAATGAAGTGTGGACTTTTGAGTATCATTTGCAGGTTAGGTGTAATGGAAATGCTGGTACTACCTGGCAATTTAATATTCCTACTGAAGCTGCTATTAGAGCCACAATCAAAGGAGTTGACAATAATAATATCAAACATGATGTAATAATAGAGTCTGAAACAATGACAGGTCCCTTTAATACGCAAAATATAGGCGATATTGTTTGGATTGAAATCAGCGGGGCAATCGAAACCGGTCCTAACTCAGGTCCAATTCAGTTACAATTAGCAAGTGTAGGCTCTGGTCAAAGTACAGTAGTGGAAAAATACTCCTATGTTACAGCGAGAAGAATCAATTAATATATAACTGAATTTACAGCGAATAGTGAATTCAATTTGCAGCATATTTAAATTTTATTTTTACGGAACTCATTTAAGAGCGGCTACTGGAATTCTTATTGTTATTTTTGCATATACAAATGAAATTAATGCCCAAGTAATAACCAATGAGAATGCAGTTATCTCAGTTACGAGTAATATAGTAGTTACTACTGATACCCTATTTAATAATTCTGGCGAATTTGCTAATGGTGGCCAGATAACTATTGGAGGATCCTTCATAAATGCTGATTTAACTTCAAGTAATGGCTCTATGATTGTCGAAGGAGACTGGATCAACTCAGGAACCTTTGACCCTGGAAACGGAACGGTCACTTTCAACGGTTCTTCCAATCAATCAATCATCAATTCAGGTACAGGTAGTTTTCATCGACTTATTATTAATAACTCAGCACCATTCCCCGCTGAACGGATTAGCTTACTCGATACAATTGAAGTGAAAGATAACCTTGAAATGAACCAAGGTTATATTCAGACTGGTGCGAATACTATATTCCTTTCTAATGCAGCTACTTCCGCATTGATCTACACCAGTGGACGTATTATTGGGAAATTTGAGCGTCAGATTGAATTACCAGGTAGCTATTTATTCCCGATTGGAACGGATGCAACCTATAATTCAGTCAATTTTGATCCAAATTCTATTAACACCCCTGGATCCCTACTTGCAGAGTTTATTGCTTCAGATCCCGGGGATGCAGGACTGCCCGTAGTGGATGACAGCGTGGAAATCTTTTATATATATGAGCAAGGGTATTGGAGCTTGACCTCAGACGGATCAATGGATGTCCCTGATTTTAATTTGGAACTAAGGGGAGAAGGATTAATTGTTTCTACACCGGATTCTGTGCACATATTAAAAAGAGATGTTCCTCCCGGTGACTGGTACGTGGATGGTGAACATCAACCTCCCGATGGGATAATGGCTTATCGAAATAATCTTACTGGCGGAATATCCCCTTCAGGCAATCATTTCGGATTCGGCAGGGGAAGACCGCGGATTCTGGGTCAACCGGTTAATGATACTGTTTGTGATGGTGATGAAGCAATGTTTGTTGTTCGTGCTGTAGGACCTAAACCAATTACTTATCAATGGCAGATATTTAATGGAACCGACTGGGATAATCTGAATAATGACGGTACTTATTCAGGAACTGATAATGATACGCTTCTCATTTTTCCAGCAAGTTATCCTGGAATGGATGAAAACAAATATCGTGTGCTGGTTACAGACCGGCTGGGGAGTGAAAAAGTCAGTGATACTGCTCTTCTGGTAATTCAGCCCAGGCCGATCGCTACTGTAATTCCTGCTCGAGACACTATATGCAACGGCGATATTATTGAAATATCATATTCCAGCAATCTTCCCGGGTCAGGATACTCTTATGATACTTTTAAGAATTCGATTGATGGTGTCGGTCCAAATATTATTCCGGGTAATATCATACGTGATACCTTGTTTAATCCCGGGGATGCTTTTGATTCGGTTGTATATGTTATTACTCCCTTAGGACCAGGATCATTGCAATGTGAAGGGACCGCTGATACTGCCATTATCTATGTGAACCCGACGCCAAGAGTGGAGGTAACGGTAGTGGAG
>CAZOXI010000278.1:0-2383 GCA_964583445.1 uncultured Bacteroidaceae bacterium
ACATTCACAGGTCCGATAGCACTGCAGCCGGTGGTCGCGTTTGTACCCATGATATAATATGTTCCGGCTGTGACGGTGGTAGGTGTATCATAGGAAGTTGTGGCTGTTTCATCCATCCAGTAAGTAAAGGCCAGTCCTGCTGTACTTCCTTCGGTAACTGAGGCAGCTGTAAGGTCCACTGTACCGGGTGAACATACAGGATCGGGATCTGTGATCACCAGTGAGGGCTCGGGATGCACTACCTGGTTTTTTGAATCGGTTGCCGTCCCGCAGGAGCCACCTGTTGTCGTAAGTATAAGCGTTGCCGTTCCGTTGAAGCCTGCAGGCGGTGTCCAGGTGGCATCCGGGTCGGACGCTGAAGGAAGGAAGGTCCCTCCCTCGGCAGATGACCAGGTCCCGCCTGTGGCAGATCCACCAACCACACCGCCGAGCGTACCCGTGGTTCCTCCTTCACAGATATCGGCAAGTGCGGTACCTGCCTCAGCTGTTGGCAGCGGTAATACTGTATTGATGATTACACCTGAAGTATCCGCACAAGCATTCAGGTCCGTGACAATCACATCAACCTCCTGGCCGTCCGTGAGCCCGCTGGTTGTATAGGTATTCGATGTACTATTTTGCACGCTGGTACCATCTACCCTGAAATCATAGGTATCACCACCACTAGCAGTGAAGATTACTTCTGCTCCATCGCAGAAAGTGCTATCCGTGTCTGAAATAGACAGTGTGGCATCCGGAAGTGCATACACGGTGTGAACGATTCCCGTTGAGGTCGCCGAACACCCATTGTCATTGGTAACGATCACATCAACTGTTTGTCCGTCCTGCAGGCTGCTGGTGGTAAACGCTGTACCCGTGCCGTCCTGTACCGAAGTACCGTTGATCCTGAAATTGTAGCTCGTGCCCCCGGAAGCAGTGAAAGTGACTTCGGTCCCGGCACAGAATGCATTATCCGCATCCGAGCTTGACAGTGCAGGCGTTGGCAGGGAAAAAACGTTCACAGCGATCGCTGCAGAGGTAGCAGCACAGCCGATCCCATCAGTGACCACCACATCTACCTGCTGACCGTCAGACAGGGAATCCGTTACGTAGGTATCCAACGAACCGTCCTGTGCGGTTACCCCATCCACCCTGAAAAGGTAGGTGGTTCCACCACCTGCTGTAAAGGTAACATTTGTGCCTTCACAGAAAGCGGTTTCAGAGGCTGACAGGGTTGCTTCCGGAGGTGCACAGAGAAAAGTGACCTGGTAATCCTCCACTTCTCCTCCATTGGCGGTACCGGTAGGCGATGCAAGCTGATCAGTCGAGAATCTGAACCTGGCAAAAGTCGGGGCAGAAATAATGGCATCAGCAGGGACGGTGACCTGTAGGTTCCATGTCTCATTGTGCAGCACCTCGTCACTGGTAATCTGTTCCCCCGCATCCAGGAAGTCACCGTCTCCATTCCAGTCTATCCATGCATTTAGATAGCCCAGTCCGTTGACGGTCACAGGGATATCCACCGTTTCTTCCGCGTGCATTTCAGAGGGGAAGGTTACTCCATCTTCATCATCTTCACCATTGAGATCATCTGCATCAGCATTGGCTGATGGCTGGTCTGCATCCTCTCCGTCGACCAGCGTACCCAGGTAACGTGAAAAGTTCATGATATGATCTGCTGTCCCGTAGGAAGCCGGTGCATCGCCATAATCACGAACCTCTGTATAGGTATAGGAGCTCACCTGGTCGTCATCAGCCGAATTACTGCCAGTCTGGTAAGCTGCAGGGGTAATATTCACATTGAACCCGTTGGAACCAGGAGAGGCCGAATTCTGTGTTACGCGATAGGCGATAGTAATGGTACCGCTGAAGTTATCGGGGATCGTTGTATTTTGATGGGCCGTGTATGTTCCGTTGTCATAGCTCCAGGTAAAATACCCGGAGGCAGTTCCGCTCACTGCAGCGACAGGGTCTACATTGTCGGGCTCACCGTATGACAGTGTAACCGTCAGCATCAGGTGCTGATCAGTGTAATAGGTCAGCGGATCACTCCCGGTATTCCCGAAGTTAAATGCAATTTCGCCCGTTCCGTTAGCTTCAACCGGGTACAAAGGCGAAGGGGAAATAGTCCCCTGGTTTACGTAAGGGTTATAGCCACCTTCCGGATCCTGCGCCAGCAGGATTAAGGGGATAAAGAGGGCAGTACATGCGAGTAGAGTTTTTTTCATATCGCCTGTATTTTTTCAGGTTCCTTCAGGGAAATAGTCCAGTCTTTCAGAGTCAGTATTATTGGTATACCTGGTCTCACCACCAGCTCCATTGACAAGTTGGGTAGTGATGGTATACTCACCCTTACTTGTCCCAGGATCAAAAGAGATTGAAAATCCAAAGGTAGAACTTCCCC
>CAZOXI010000278.1:2393-5171 GCA_964583445.1 uncultured Bacteroidaceae bacterium
GTCGTGAATATATGGTAAGTAGCATCAGAGGTATGAGTCCAGTCGCTGTTGTCAAGCGGCATGCCATCCAGGGTAGTAAGGGTTTGATCATAAGATCCTATCAACCCCCACCTGTTGTCAATAGGTATCTGAACAATAATCTCCCCGGTGGTTTGTACAAGGTTTAATTCTGTAACCCTTATGATCACATCAAAACTCGTGACCCCATGACTGATATTCGGGGTAACGATCAGTGTCGGGGCGAGATCGGATGCACAGGTGCTTACAATTAATTCGGCCGAGGGACTACTTTCATTTCCTGCTGCATCCAGAGCTCTTACCGTGTAAGTATATTCTGCACAGGACGCTACTGTATTGTCGGTATAAGATGTGGAGGCGGTATTTGACAGTAATGCACCATCACGGTATACGTTGTAGCTAGTTACACCAACATTGTCGGTTGAGGCGGTCCAGAAAATTTCAACTGAACTTTCAGTAACTATTGCCGTTGAAAGATCGCTAGGTACAGATGGAGGAGTAGTGTCTTCACCATTTACCGTTCCATCCCAGCCAGCAATTCGGGCAAGCATCCACCAGAAAGCCTTTGCAATTCGCACCTCACCAACATTCCCAAGGTGGGTAGTACCATGTGCAAGTGGAATTATGTTCCAGTTTTCATCATAATCCATTCGATTATCAGGATGAATTTGATCATGAGGGCGAAGTGTCCCACCATCATCCCAAATTACAGTGTAACGCTCGCCTGAGCTATTATGAACAAGGATATCAGCAAAATCAAAAAGTATTGCATCAGGATTGGACTTGGCATAATCCCGAATATGCTGATTTTTCAACTCACGTTGGAAGCCATTTTCAGTTCCTGCATTCGAATCTACCGGGCCAGTGTTAAGAATAAACTTTGTACTATATCCATTTAAATCACAATAATCGTTATATTCTTTCACTGTCGTCAAATATGTGTCCATATTTATTCGGTTCCCGGTTAATATGCTATCTTCCGAATCTAAACCCCATCGTTGATTTCCATCAGGCCCATCCGCTGAGGATCCTGCCCAACGCACATTATACTTGGGATCAACTCCTCCACCTGGATCATTTACCCAGGTCATGTCATAGCACCAACCAAAACCAACCACAGCATATGGATTATTGTTTTCTACCTGCGCAGTAATTCTATTTTTAATACTGTTAATGGTTGACTCTTTGGTATATATTTGCTCTCCTAATGCAACTGGCTGTCCCAATCGAAGGTATTCATCAGATGGCGGTGGATGATATTCGTGATCATCATAAATTAAAACTTGGAAGCGAGGATTGAGACGCTCTAATATTTCTGCTCCAAGCCAGTAACCACTTGCATGAGATTCTCCTCCTAGAAAGACTAACATTTTTTTTACAGAATCAATATATTGCTGCGGAATGTCGTCATACCGTTCAACAACGGTGTGGTCGGCAATAATCTGACCGTGCTGAACTACGGTAAAAAAAAGCAAAACAAAACCTACTGATATTTTTTTCATATTCAAGTTCCTGAAGCTTCTAATTTTGAAATTTACAAAAAATGTATAACCAAACATTCATAATCAATGGAATTAAAAAAAATTTAACATCTGAATTTGATAAAGAAACTTCAGTAAATCTTAAATACGTGTATTTGAGATGTTTGTTACAGAAATTAATATATAAGCCAAAAAAAGATAATACAATATCTAATTGGCTTTGTATTTCGAATATTTCTTTATGATAGTCTGAAACCTTTTTGATGTATTATTCATCAGCGCTTACTGGGTTACCATCCCAACCGGCAATACGTGCGAGTAACCACCACATGGCTTTGGCTATGTGCAAAGCACCTACTTCTCCAATGTGATCCTGATCTTCATCTGACCATTTTATTATGTTAAAATTATCATCATAATCCATCATGTTATCAGGGTGAATTTGTGCATGATAGCGTATCGCTCCATTGTCCTTCCATTCTACGACATACTTTTCCCCGGATTTATTGTGAATGAGGATATCTGCATAATCAAACAATATACGTTCCGGATCTTCTGACACATATTTTCTAATATGATCATGCTTTAATTCTCGCTGAAAACCGTTTTCCGATCCACTGTTGGAATCCACCGGACCAGTAGTAAATATAAAATTCGTGGCTAAATTGTTGTTTTTGCAAAACAAATTAATTTCATCAACTGTTTTTAGGTAGGTATCCATATTTATCCTGTTTCCAGTTAACATGCTATCACCCTTGTCAAGACCCCACCTTTTATTACCATCTTGCCCACCGGCTGTTGAACCAGCCCAGCGCACATGGTATATAGGGTCTTCTGTACCCCCGGGCTTATTAACCCATGTCATGTCCCAGCACCATCCAAAACCAACTATCGCATACGGATTGTTTCTTTCATATTGTAGTTGTATCCTATTTTTTATACTTTCAATTTTTGACTCCATCGTAAATATCTGTTCACCAAGCGCAACAGGTTGACCAAATCGCAGATAGTCCTCTGAATACTTAGGATGAGTTTCTCCTCCGTCATATGTAAGAACTTTATATCTAGGATCAATTCTTGCTAATAGTTCAAGTCCTCTTTGGTAGCCCTGTGCATGAGATTCACCTCCAAGAAAAACTAACATCTTCTTTACTGAATCTAAATAATTTTTAGGAATTTGATCATACAAGCTAACAACAGAATGATCGGCAATTATCTGTTTATTCCCATTTCCTAAATCTGTTTTAAAAGAGATTTCCTTCCCATAAAACAATCCAGC
>CAZOXI010000279.1:0-5159 GCA_964583445.1 uncultured Bacteroidaceae bacterium
AAGACGTTAATTAAAAAGGATTGCCTGAAAGCTGGATATGTAAGGATTAACGCCTCAAAATAGTTGAATGGTCAAAATTAATTGACTTTTGCTATTTGTATGCTTAGCTTGTGTGCCAGAGTAAGTTGTATCCTGTTTTAACGCTCGGAGATCATCTCAGAATTAGAATTATCAAGTGACGAATATTACAGGGTAATGTGTTTCACCAGATTAATGTAAAAGTTGATCTCCTATTGCGGGATTCAACCTGTTAGATGAAAGACAGTTATGAATACATTGAAATTAACCAGTAAACTTCCTGCCATGAAAGCTAATCTCAGACATTTAGTACCGGTCATGCTGTTCACTTTCAGCCTGGCTGTCTCCTCCCAGGATATTATTTTTCAAATCAGCGCTGAATATGATAATAATCAAGTTGCGCTCGATTCGATCCATTTTAAGAACTTCACGAATAATACCAGCCTGGAATTCAATGAACTGCCGGACACTGAAGCGTATATGATCAACCTGACAACCCAGGCGATTATCAAACCCACAGGGATCCAGTTCTTTAATAAAAGTGCCGGTTTCGAGATGCTGAGATGCATACCGGGTGAACTGGTGATCGCATGTTCAAACAAACATGTTACAAATGGTATCATTGAAATCTACAATGTGAATGGACAGATGATAGGTCAGTCATTGTTAAACGAGGTTGCCGGTAAAGGATCGATCAGTGTACATGCAGGTAGTTATGCGATGTTTTTTGTAAAAATTCAGTCAAAGGATGTAACCAGGGTATTTAAGGCGATTGGCACCGGCGACAGGGGATCTCTCAAAGTATACCTGGAAAGTGGGTTACCCGGAGGAACAAATCAAACCGGGACCAAGGCACTGTACCAGGGACCCGATTTCAATGTTAGCAATGGTGACAGTGTGCGAATCATGGTTTTTAAAGACAAGCTTTATTCCACTCCTGCATTTGTTAAGGTTAGCGAAAACAACCCAGTGGTATTCGATTTGTTTGATGATCCGCCTGTTGACACCGTATCAGTGATGGATATTGATTTAAATGTCTATCAAACTGTGCGTATAGGTAATCGCTGGTGGCTGGCCGAGAATTTAAAAACAACCCATTATATGAATGGAGATGAAATCCCTGATGGTACAGGTCTTGAAGATTATAGTGAAGAAACGGAGCCCTCTTATTGGTTTGCCTATGATGATAACCAGGACAATGTTTCGGTTTATGGAAGATTATATACATGGTATGCAGCCTCCGATGCCCGGAATATTTGTCCGGCCGGATGGTATCTCCCAACCCGGGCAGAATGGGATGCTTTGATGACATATCTCGGCGGCAGGGAGTTGGCCGGGGGCAAATTGAAAGAAGCTGGAACCGAACACTGGGACAGTCCCAATGAAGGAGCCACCAATGAAAGTGGATTCACTGCGCTGCCAGCAGGTTCACGATTATATTACGACGAATCCAGATTTCTTGGATCTGATGCACACTGGTGGACAGCAACGCATTCAGATGAATATAATGCCTGGTATTGGTTTGTAAGCTCATTTAGTTCTTATCTCATGACAGCCGATCCGGACAAACGGTTTGGCTTTTCTGTACGTTGTATCAAAGATGAAGGAGCAGAAGGGACCATTCCGTCAATCATTACCATGTACGCTTCGGAAACCAACGATACATCAGCAACAGTATCCTGGAGAATCACCCACGACGGTGGTACTCCCGTGACTGAAACCGGTATCTATTTTGGCACAGAACCGGACCCACACCTTACAGGCACCAAAGTGACGGGCACCTATGCAAGCGGTGATATATCCTTGAACATTCAGGACCTCCAGCACTCTACATCCTACTATTACCGTGCCTATGCCGTCAATGAATCCGGAGAAGCCCTGGGCAATGAGCGGAATTTTGTAACTACCATCCATACTGAAACAGGAAACGTTACGGATATTGACGGCAACACTTACCGGACCGTTCAACTCTGGGATCTTTGGTGGATGGCCGAGGATCTCAAAGTAACTCATTATAACGATGGAACACCCATTCCAAAGGTGGAGGATGATGCCGAATGGAGTAACCTGGCAGCCCCGGGTTATTGCTGGTACGACAATGATTCAGCCAACAATTCCGGCACCTACGGGGCGATCTATAACTGGTATGCCGTCGAGACCGGGAAACTCTGCCCATCTGGTTGGAATGTGCCTTTAGATGAGGAATGGACATCACTGACTGACCGGTTGGGAGGCCTTGAATATGCAGGTGGTCGGTTGAAAGAAGAGGGTACTGCTCACTGGAATGAACCCAATACCGGAGCGACTGACCTGGCAGGGTTCACAGCACTGCCAGGCGGCATGCGACGAGATTTTGGCACATTTGACGGACTTGGTGGCAGGGCATGGTGGTGGACATCATCGGCACATTTTCAGGATAATGCTTCGAATAGGAGCATTGATTTTAACCGGTCAGATATGGTAAGGAGGAGTGATAATTACAGGTATGGATTATCTGTGCGCTGTGTGAGAGATACCGTGTCGCAACCTACAGGTTCGGTTCTTAAAATAAATGAAGCTGAATATGAACTCGAAGATGGTATCCTGACAAATAATGGAGATTATCGTGGGGATGGTACTTACTATCATTCCATTTATTTGTTGGGGACCGGCCATAATATGAATTGGGAAACATTGGAAACAGTAGGCTCAGGGGCAGTCCTCTACCTGGAAATACTAAGTGAACTGGATACAATCTTTCCCGGGTTGTACCCTTTTTCCACATTTATAAGGGATACAGTCATCTGCGACAGTATTGACGTCAACAATGATGGAATTCTTAATGACCTTGATTGTCTCCAATTCGTGGATTATTCGATCCCGGCAGGCGGTACCTATGTGAGTTCCAGCTTGTCTGCCTTTGATAGCAATACCAATCTATATGACCTGGAAGGATTCAAGTTCTTAGCAGGTGAAGCTGCCATTTCCATCGAAGAAGGTGTGTACACGATTGATTGTAATGCAATTGGAGAGAATGGTGAAGTAATCAGTGCCTATTACCGTGGCACGCTGCACTATTTTGATTTAGATGAAGAGGAACCTCCTCCTCCGCCTCCTGTGGACTTTGATTATGACAGTGCACTTAGCGTAGGATATACCCTGCTGTCCCAGCTAACGGAGCAGGCCTGGCTCATCGATGGAGTTTTTTGCGGAGAATACGCTGTTCCTTCAGTTGCCTGGAATAGCATAGCCAACAGGACCATCACCAGTACCGATACGCAAATAGCTGAACTGTGGAATACTGCTTACGACCTGGTATTCAATTCAAATACCATTATTGATAGTGTTTCTTCGGATGATTTTAGCGATTTTACGAAATATGCAGAGATAACAGGAGAGGCCAGAGCCTTGCGGGCGTATGCGTATTTTATTTTGGTCTCCCGGTTTGGGGATGTCCCCATATACCCCGGCAATACCTACTCCCAAATATACAGGTCACCGGTTTCGGTGGTTACAACTTCTATCTATGGTGATCTGTCATATGCATCGGGCTACCTTCCCGATGATTACAGCGCGGAAAAGGATAAGGTCCGGTTCGACAAGTGGGGGGCCATGGCCCTGTGGTCAAAAGTGAGTTTAATGATGGGTGATTGGACCAGTGCCAATATGAGAGTTGAAGCTATCATGAACAGTGCACAATATGCCATGGACCTGGACAACAAATACACAACACTGGGCAGTTACGATAACATCCTGGCATATACTTTCATCCAGAATATGACCTTCCAGTCAACCTACGATAAAGGATCGGTTGTTCCAATTTCGCATTATACCGAACAGTTGTTGATTGCCATGGAATGTGCTTTTAAACTGGACAATACATCTCGTGCAGGTGACCTTTATATGCTTCTTACACAGACGGCCAATTCCACTCCCACGCAGAATGATATTTATAATGTCTGGATGGACCTGATGCAAAAAGAGGGGGTTACCCTGTTAACCTTGAAACGGTTTAATAAAGGAGCAGAGATCCTTGGGATCCAGGACCATCAAACCCTCTTTCCAATTCCCCAGTCGGTTATAGATACAAATCCATATTTGACACAAAATCCCGGGTATTGAAATAATTTTCTTTTTTAATATTTGATTATGATTGCAAATAGAAGATAAGTAGCGTTAATCATTGTATTTACTTTTACACAGGGTATTATAAATGCTCAGCGTCATTTTTAGATGCCATTCTTTGCGATCATTAACACAATAAGAAAAATGGAATTAATGTTCATTGGTCCTCATTTTTCCGGTCAAAAAGAACGATGCCTACCCTGTCGATGTGTTCTTTCAAGGCATTTTCCTTTATTCTTTCGTAGATCACCAGGTCAAATTTATAGGGTAAATTCAATTGGTCAGTTTCTAACTTAGCATCAATTATATCATCGAGGTTCAGATTGTTGCCTGTCAATGAGATATCGATGTCCGCACCTTCTCCGAAGTTGCCCTTGGCCCTGGATCCAAACAGAATGATCTTCGAAATCTTACTGTTTGATGCGAGCATATCTATCAGCTTTTCGATATCCGTTTCCCGCAATCCAAATTTTCGGTTTTTACTCATTCAACAAGCTATAGATTCTTTGAAATTTCCTTTTCCAGCCTGATATGTAATGCTTTTAAGAGATCAAAATAGGATTCCCTTATCTTAAGGATGATTTCAGCAGCCGTTTCTTCATCATAGGTATGGCTCGTTAGGTTTCTGCTGATATGCATCCGCATCCAACCCTCACCATCGATAATATACCCATCCTGAAAACTTTGTTCAATGACAGGTTTAGGTCCAGCTATATCCGGGTATCCTTTCTCCTTGAGCAAATCCTGCAATGTTTTCCAGCTCAATTCGTACGTATACTCAAAGGCCTTGATGAGTCCTTGTTCTTCCATTTCATTCAGCTTTGTGGGCCCCATAAACCGCTCCAGCTGACTGAATGCCTTCTTATAATTGACAAATCGCTGCTGCCACCGTATGTCCTTATTACTACCTGTCATTTATTCGCAGGCTACTCATTAAACTCCACGTAGTTGAACTTGATCTTCAGGCGGCCCTCCATGATCTCGCCGACTTCCAGGAGTTCGGGGTCGTCGAATTCGAAGTACCAGTTCACCACCAC
>CAZOXI010000280.1:0-5138 GCA_964583445.1 uncultured Bacteroidaceae bacterium
TCCACAGGGCAAAATCGAGCGGACTTTTCTTTTCAGATTGTCCTTCCAGCGCACGGGTATTGGAGAGGAGGTCTTCTGTTTTCCGTCCGGAGAGCTTCCCGTAGGAATGGTCGGCAGCATATTTCTCTACATCGAAATATACGGATCCGTTCACTTCGTAGGCATAGCCGGCTTTGATGATCCTGCTGACCAGGTCCTGTTGTTCAATGATATGTCCGCTGGCACGCGGTTCGATGCTCGGTCGAAGCACACCCAGGTCATCCATGTTCCGGTGGTAGGCATTCATGTAGTGTTGCACCACTTCCATGGGTTCGAGCTGCTCCAGCCGGGCTTTTTTGGCAATCTTATCCTCACCTTCGTCAGCATCATTTTCCAGGTGTCCCACATCGGTAATATTCCGTACGTACCTTACCTTGTATTCGAGGTGTGATAAGATTCGGAACAACACATCGAATGTAACCGCCTGCCGTGCATGTCCCAGGTGCGCATCTCCATAAACCGTTGGTCCACAAGCATAAAGACCCACGAAAGGAGGGTTTACTGGTTCAAAGCGCTCCTTTTTGCGGTGGATTGTATTATAAATATACAGCTGATTTATCATAAGTATTGTTAACAATTGGCAATAGGATGGGTAAAATTAGTAATTTTAATGCTAATCAACGGTCCCGGATACAAAAGGTATGTTTTTGCGGCAGATCGTTATTCAATGTAAATCAAAATCATGGCAAGTAAAAGATCCAACCGGAGAAAAGGAAAATACACGATGGATAAGGCAATGACCCAGGTAATGGGTATTTTCACGCGCAATCCAAAAAAGACGTATAACTACAAGCAGTTATCTAAGCAATTGTTGCTTACAGAGCAGCATGACAAAGACATGGTGAACAATGCGCTGCACAACCTGGCCGATCAGAAGTTGCTGGAGCAGGTGGATAAGGGAAAGTTCAGGTTGAAGGAGCGGCGCGGCTATGTGAATGGTACCATCGACATGACGCAGCACGGATATGCTTTCCTGGGTTCCGATGAACTGGAACAGGATGTATTCATTGCCCGGTCCAACCTGGGACGGGCGTTGGATGGGGACCTGGTGAAGGTGCATATTTATCCCAAGAAAAAGAATGATAACCGCTTGTCGGGGGAGGTGATCGAGATCATTGAGCGCGCGCGCGAAACCTTTGTGGGTGTCGTGGAGATCTCCAAGAATTATGCTTTCCTGCTGCCCGACAGCAATAAAATGCCATTCGATATTTTTATTCCGCTCGACAAGCTGGGCGGCGTGGAGCACGGGCAGAAAGCGATCGCCCGTATCACAGACTGGCCGGAAAAGGTAAAAAATCCATTCGGAGAAGTTGTTGAAGTGCTGGGCTACCCGGGTGAGAACGAGACAGAGATGCATTCCATTCTTGCAGAATTCGAGTTGCCCATGACATTTCAGCAGGAGGTGGAAGATGCGGCGGGAAGTATCTCAGATAAGATTACCGCATCGGAGATTAAGAAGCGGCGGGATATGCGGGGAACGCCTACGTTTACTATTGATCCGGCAGATGCAAAAGATTTCGACGATGCCCTTTCGGTTAAGAAGTTAAAGAACGGCAACTATGAAGTGGGAATTCATATTGCTGATGTATCGTTTTACGTGGAGAAGAATTCTATCGTGGACCAGGAGGCCTTTGACCGGGCCACTTCCGTATACCTGGTCGACCGCGTGGTGCCTATGCTCCCGGAGAAGTTATCGAACAATCTTTGCTCATTGCGTCCCAACGAAGACAAGCTCTGTTTTTCGGTGATCGTGGAAATGACCCCGGAAGCCAAGGTAGTGGATGAATGGTTCGGGCGTACCGTGATCAATTCCGATCGACGGTTCGATTACGACCAGGCACAGCAGATCATTGAGACCGGGAAAGGAGAGATGAAAGAAGAGGTGTTGTTGTTGCATGATATGGCTACGAAATTGCGCCAGACCAGGTACAAGGAAGGTTCGATCAATTTTGAGCGTGACGAGGTGAAGTTCAACCTGGATGAAGAAGGGCGACCGATCAGTGTTTACTTTAAAGTACAGAAGGAGTCCAATCACCTGATCGAAGAATTTATGCTGCTGGCCAACCGGAGGGTTGCAGAATATGCCAGCCGGGGCGGGAAATATGAAAAGGAGGTTCCGAAGCAGGAGCAGAAAGCGGCGAAAAAGAATGCAAAGACCTTTGTTTACAGGATTCACGACTTGCCGGATTCGGAAAAACTTGAATCGTTTACGCTGTTCATCAGGAAGTTCGGATACGAGCTGAAGCTGGGAAACAATCACCAGGTGGCTGTTTCGATGAATCGTTTGCTGAACGGTGTGAAGGGGAAAAAAGAGCAGCATGTAATCGAGAATATGGCACTCAGGGCCATGGCAAAAGCGCGCTATTCAACCAATAACATCGGACATTACGGACTGGCGTTCAAAGATTACTCACATTTCACTTCGCCGATCCGGCGTTATCCCGACCTGATGGTACACCGACTCCTTGCCCATTACCTGGCCGGAGGGGAATCGAAAAAGGCAGACAAATATGAGAGCAGGTGTGAGCATGCTTCCGAAATGGAGCGCAAAGCAATTGAGGCAGAAAGGGCTTCCATCAAGTATAAGCAGGTTGAGTTCATGCAGGACAAGGTGGGACAGGAGTTTGACGGGGTGATTTCCGGGTTGACCGACTGGGGGATCTACGTGGAGATCGTCGAAAACAAATGTGAGGGAATGATCTCGCTGCAGGGATTGGTGGATGATTTTTACGAATTTGATGAAGACGATTACAAGATTGTCGGGCGCCATTCAGGAAGGGAGTTCCAGATCGGTGATCCCTTGAAAATTGAGGTTACCAATGCCAATCTGTCACGACGCCAGTTGGATTTCAAACTCGTGGATGATGAGGAGAGCGGGAAAAATTAGCGGGAACATGCTAGCGAGAATCGGTCGCTGTATTTGTATATGCTGACAATCTGTACTATTTTTATTGGGAATTCATTCCTGTTGCCATGGTAGTTGTAAAGTCTGAAATACGTGCAGACATCGTAAACACAGCCCGAAAGGTCTTTTCAAGGAAAGGGTATCGCCATACCACCATGGAGGAAATTGCACGTGCTGCCAACATGGGTAAAAGTTCAATTTACTATTATTATAAAGGCAAGGAAGATATTTTCGAGGCGGTGGTTGTAAAGGAGGCACAGGAACTCAAAAGACAGCTTATCAGGGTGATCAGTTCAGGAAACACACCCATTGACCGTTTGAAGGATTACATTATGTTCAGGCTCTACCATGTAAAGACCGTATCGAATTTCTATGCGGTACTGAATGAAAACGATTACGGGCAAATGAAATTTGTGAAACGGGTACGTGAGAAATTTGAGGAAGAGGAATTTAAAATGGTGCGTGACGTACTGGAGAAGGGAATGAGTGATGGTGCTTTTGTGATCAACAATGCTGAAATCGGGGCAATGGCATTTACAACAATGTTAAAAGGGTTGGAACTTCCACTGTTCCTGAATAAATACACCCGTTCCGAAAAAGAAAAACTGCTGGATGACCTGGTACGGGTCATTTTCTATGGGATCATCAAACGGGAACCCTGATTAATTCCAAAAACGTATTCAATTCTGAATAGCTGTTATTTCAACCATGCAGAAATGGTTTTTATGCGCGGGAAGGTGGTATATTTGCATGGCAAATTTTTCTTCATAACAGGACATACATGAAGGAGAACGCATTGGGTTGAACATAATAAGAAATATTCTGCGAATCAACAACCGGAATGAATTGGCGCTCATGAGGCCGACGAAGGAGGACGAATAACGCACCTTGAGAAAAGGTAAAGTTTATAACTAATTGTATCATTGGAGTTTAAATAAGATATATACGAATGAAAATACATTTTTGGAAACGGTTGCGTGGGTTTCTGCGTACGACATTTATCGGTGGACTGGTGGCTTTGCTGCCTATCTCGATGGTGATCATCCTGTTCAGGTGGATCATCAACCTGATTGAGCGCTACCTGGGGCCGGTGATTGACCTGGTTACGGATACGGATTCAAAGCTCTATACACTGGGATTGTATCTTGCGGCGATCATTGTTATTTTCCTGATTTTTTTTACCATCGGACTTATCATCAAGACCCGTTGGGGAAAGTTTTTGAACAAGCAGCTGGAGACAAAATACCTGATGAAGATACCGGGGTATAAACTGGCCCGGGAGACGGTGAGCCAGTTTTTCGGAAAGAACAGGTCTTTCTTCAAGGAAGTGGTGATCGTGGACCTGTTCAATTCAGGAACATTGATGACGGGTTTTATTACGGATGACCAGGGAGAGATCATCTCAGTATTTGTGCCGACCGGGCCCAATCCAACCTCGGGAAACATTTATCATGTTCCGAAGGATAAAGTCATGCGAACCAATGCTCCCGTGGACCTGGGAATGAAAACAATCATTAGTTGCGGAGCCGGATCTTCGGATGTCTTTCGGAATATAGAGCTTAAGGAGGGATAGGGAATAATGCTTATGATGGTCTGAATGCAGTTTCTATACAATGTACCCCAAGGGATTGGTTCTTTAAAGGCAAGGTTCGCTTCTCAGAAGACATGCATAATTGCTATAAAGGGTGGATTTATGCAGTTTCTTCTGGTTGATCAGCTGAATTCGGTTTTACCTGTTCTGTTTCTTTTGTCTTTTCCTTCTCTGCTTTAGCTTTTTCTTCTTCTTCGTGCATAAAGGCGAAATACTTGCGTTGTCTGAACAGCAATATCACCACTGCAATGGTAATACTGGCATCGGCGATATTGAATACCGGCCGGAAAAAGGTGAAGGACTGACCGCCGAACCGGGGAATCCATTCGGGATAGACGCCACTGAGCACGGGAAAATAGAACATATCCACCACTTTACCGTGCATGAGACGCTCGTATCCTCCATTGGGAGGAAACATCTCTGCAGGCATAAAGGTATTGCTTTCACTGAAGATCAGGCCGTAAAAAGCTGAATCGATCATATTTCCGAGTGCGCCTGCCATGATCATTGAAAGGGTGACCAACAGTCCGGAGGGCGCCCCGATTTTAATGAGGTGCCTGAGGTAGAAACCAATGGCGATAATGGCCACCAGGCGAAACATGC
>CAZOXI010000281.1:0-4614 GCA_964583445.1 uncultured Bacteroidaceae bacterium
CGACCACCGAGATCTACACTCTTTCCCTACACGACGCTCTTCCGATCTGTGGCTGCAGTGCATGTAAATGAGCAACCTGCAGGAAATATTTTCACTAAACCTTATGAACTGCGAATCGACCAGTTGATCAGAAAAGGAGAGAACCAGGTCAAGGTGACCATCTATGGTTCATTAAAGAACCTGTTGGGCCCACACCATAATGTATCCGGACCAGGGATCGTAACTCCCCGCAGCTTCAGACGTGCACCGGCGGAACAACCTCCGGGAATCGAATATGACCTGGTCGATTACGGACTTTTTGAGCCTTTCGTGGTCGAAGTGATCAATAAATGATATAAGTGAAGGTTACGTTTTGCCGGCTATTTTGGTAGTTGCCATACCTGGCGGTTCCTGCATATCAAGCCAGTGAATTTACCTGGTGTTGCGCAACAGATCCACAGCGGTCATGTAACCACTGAACAGGGCACCTGAGAATCCACCTCCGAATTTTCCCCATGCGGAAGCTACATGCAGGTTAGAGATTGCATCAAGTGACTTTAACACCGGCCGGTTGGGCACCTGTGCGAATCCATACACGGCACCACCGGGATTGAGCGTATAGCGCTGAACGGTCCGGGCCGTACCAACTTCCATGTGTGCAAGATGATCCCTGCAGCCGGGAATCAACTGCTCCAGCCGTGCAGTAAGTTGCTCGCCCACCAGCACTTTTTTTGCTTTGTATTCCTCTTTTGAAAGATCTTTCCAGTCATCGAGGTAATCGATACAGCAAATGGCTCCGACGCTCTTGCCCCCGGGAGCCAACTGTGCATCCACCTGGCTGTAATCCACAAATGTAAATCCGCGTCTCGAGAAATCATCCCTGTTGTTGGCCTTGATGTCCTTCTGTGTCTTCACGGACCCATCAAAAACAAAGGTCGAATAATGTGCATGTCCCAGCTCTTTCAGGGAGGTTGAAAACCCGTAATATACAGTTAGTAAAGACGCACCAATGGGTTGCCGGGAGACCTCTTCTGCAAGCTGTTCTCCTGCGGGAACATGGATCATCTCCGAGATTTGTGGAAGGGCTGCATTGGCAATGAAATCCGCTGCCCGGGCTTCCACAATGGAGTGATCGCCTGGCAGTGTGTTGATGAATCCTACTGATAAGATCCTTTCCTCATCAGCCTCAATGGACGTGACCTTATGGTTCAGCAATACTTTTCCACCATGCGCACGAATCACATCCACCAACTTGTCAGAAAGTTGTTGTGATCCACCCTGGATGAAATTGGCCCTGCCCTGAAAATAGGCACTTTCAGCCATGGAGAAATAGCGAAGTGAAAGACTGTAAGGATCATCATGAAAATATCCCAGGTTGCCAAGTAAAACCAGCTTGATCTCTTCGTTTTTGAAAGTACTGTCCAGGAATTCACCGATCGAAATATCGGGCTGATCCCTTTCACGCACATTGATCCGCCTGGCATTCATCAATCGCTCAAAATAGGTGTCGATACCTGTTTCCTCGCTGGGGAAGTGAGACTTTAACACGGTTTTGGCTTGTTCCTGGTCATGCGGCATCACGATGTCGGTCCTGCCATTGTAAAACCTGAAGAATTCAGGCACTGGCAGGTATTCGACTCCATCAAACAATCCCAGGTCATTGAATATTTTGGTCTTGCCGTCCGAAGGATGCAACCCGTCCATCTCATGGAGCCCTACCTCCATGGTGTATTCTTTGCGCTTGAATGTTGTCGCGCATCCGCCTGGACGATCATGCTGTTCCAGCAACAGTATGTGCTTTCCTTCTTTTGCAAGCTTGGCTCCGGCGGATAGTCCGCCAAGTCCGCCGCCGATAATGATCACATCGTATTTCATATTAATATTTGTTTTTTGTCGTCGGTCCGCTTAATTATTTATGCACAATGATGCGGGTTTAATTTTGCTCTTTACTCTCCTGGAATGGGGTATCTTTCAAACGGTTTTTCCCTGTCGAACAGGTACCTGTATGTTTTGTATTTTTTTGCCGGCACACTGCCTACGGAAAGAAAAATGTTTTTCATTTTGGGATTAAAATCACCCACCCAGGAGAATTCGATTTCCCTGTAATGAGGTTTGCGCCTGAACATTTCCTGGAGTTTCATGATAATGGCAGCTTCAACTCCCCGGCCCTGGAATTCCGGAACGACCCCCATCAATACACCCCGGGCACGTGTCATGGTCTTCGTATGCTTCAGGTAGAGGAATTTCAACATGTTCCAAAGGTGCATCCGTCCATCCAAATGTCTGAGTATCTGGTTCAAATCAGGATACATCAGGTAGATGGCAATAGGCTTCCCCTGGTGATATGCGATCCAGATAAATTCTTCCTCGATGATCCTACGCGCTTTTTTCAGTGTCAGGATAATATATTCGGGTTGCATCGGCTCAAAATTCTGCTTGAAGGATGCCCATGCCTGGTTGTAGACCTCGGCAAAATCGTACACATAGCGCCTGATTTCTTTCCAACTGAAGTGTTCAAAAGTATAATCATCCTTGCGCATCAGCCAGCCGGCGATCTTTGCAAATCTATCCGGCAGGGGACGTGTAATATCCAGGTGAAATCCCTCCTGGTTATAATAGGTTTGGAAACCATAGTTTTCAAAAAGCGCCTGGTAATAGGGGAAATTATAAGCAATTTCGTATGCCGGGTGAGAGAAGCCTTCTACCAGGAGTCCCCAGTATTTATCGGTCTCCCCGAAATTCACAGGACCATCCATGGCTTCCATTTTCCTGGAGGCAAGCCAGTCCTTAGCTGTGTCAAATAACAGGTTTGCTGCCCCCTGGTCGTCGATGCACTCAAAAAAGCCAATCCCCCCGGTGGGTTGTGCGTTGGTCCACGCCGATTTCTGATCGATAAAGGCAGCAATCCTGCCCGTCAGCTGACCTTTTTCATTCCTGAGCACAAAACGGGTGGCTTCTCCATGCTTGAAAAAAGTATTTTTCCCGGGATCAAATACTGCATTGATCTCCCGGTCCAGCGGGCATACCCATGTGCTGTCGTTCCTGTACAGCATCTTTGGAACCCGGAGAAAATCCCTTGCCTGTTTTCTGCTTATTACTTCTTCAATCAGCATGATAGGCGGCTATTGAAGGTATATATTTTCAATGAGCTGATTGTATTTTTCATTGATCACCTTCCGCTTTAACTTAAGTGTGGGAGAGAGTTCTCCACTTTCCGGAGACCAGGTGTCAGGTACCAGTCGGAATCGCAAAATGCGCTCATGATCGCTGACCATTTTGTTGTATTGATTGATCTCATGCTGCATGAACAGTTGGGTTTCGGGCATGCAGATCAACTCATGTTTGTTGGAAAAGGCCATATTCTGAGCATCGCCCCACTTGCTTAGCGACTCAAACTCCGGCACCACGAGTGAACTTGCATATTTTTTGTTCTCTCCGACAACCATTATGTTATCAATCAGGCCAGACTGTTTGAATTTTCCTTCGATCACCTGTGGGGCAATGAATTTGCCGTTGGAAAGTTTGAAAATCTCTTTTTTCCTGTCTGTGACTACGAGGAATTTCTCATCAGTCAGATGTCCGATATCCCCGGTATGGAACCATCCGTCATCATCCAGAGCTTCCCGTGTCATGGCCGCATCTTTATAATACCCCAGCATTACATTGTGCCCGCGGCACAGGATTTCCCCGTCATCAACAATCTTAAGTTCCACTCCGTCAATCAGTGAGCCCACGGTACCCAGTTTAAATTTTCCTGCCTCCGTGTTACTTATCGTGATGATGGGTGAGGTTTCGGTGAGACCGTACATATTGATCACCTGCACACCTGCTGCCCAGAACAACTTTTCGAGTGAGGGTTGGAGACTGGCACCGCCGCAGCCGACCAGTCGGACCTTTCCACCCAGCGCTTCCCTCCATTTACTGAAGATCATCTTATCGGCAAACTGAAGTCTTTTCTGGTACCACCAGCTGTTGTTTCCATTCGCATCGTATTTGAACCCAAGGCGGACTGCCCAGAAAAAAATCTTCTTTTTCAGACCGGAAAGTTGATTGCCCTTTGATATAATGTTTTCATACACTTTTTCAAGCACCCGCGGCACTGCATCGAATCCATGGGCATTGATCTCCTTCATTGCCCTTGCGAATGCCCCCATGTTCTCGGCATAATAAATCCCCGTTCCACTATACTGTGTCTGGTAATTGCCCATTCTGCCGCCAACATGACAGAGCGGCAGGATACTCAGGTACCTCTCTTCAGGCTTCAATCTGAAGATGGCCGCCGCAGCAATAAAATTCTTCACCAGGTTTTCATGAGAGAGCATCACGCCCTTTGGGTTTCCTGTCGTTCCCGAGGTGTATAGCAGTGAGGCGAAATCTTTTTCAGAAATAGATTGTTTGATCTCGTCGACCTCTTTCCTGAGGATGTTCTGGTTTTTTTTGCCGGCTTCCGTAATTTCTGTCCAGTGTGGGGCACCCTCTACCTCATCAAATGTGTATATCTGCTTCTCAACGTTGGTGTTTTTACTTGCCCGGGATAGTTTTTGAAAAAGCTTCGGATCTGCGACCAGGATCATTTTCACTTCTGCGTGGTTGATAATATAGGCATATTCATCCTCGCTCAGTGAAGTGTACACT
>CAZOXI010000281.1:4624-5133 GCA_964583445.1 uncultured Bacteroidaceae bacterium
ACGTGGATGATGCCGCACATGGACATGCCATGGTCCACGAAATTCCATTCCGGACGGTTATTGGTGACGGTAAGTATCTTGTCTCCTTTACTGAAGCCCATTTCCAGGAGACCACACGCTACATCATAGCAGGTGTCGATATATTCCCGGGCAGACCATGATTGCCATTTGCCGGAACGCTTTACTGAAAGCGCTACGTCTTTGTCGAACTTTTGTTCGTAACGTTCCAACAGGTCAAAAGTGCGGGTTACTTTCATAAGGTGAGGGTTTAGTTGATATTTTAATGTTATTGGTTGCCTGTATCTTTCGCCGCCTCCGCATGGGCTTCGGAATACCCCGGAGCAACTGGCCGTTTTTCTTTCCGCAACAGCCCTGTGATTAGTAAAAGCATGAAATATGCAGTGATGCGGAGGGTTGTATTGGTATGCATAATATGTCGGGTTATATTACAGGCGTTAGTTAAGGTATAATTTCTGTTATGCCAAGATATTTATTTTTTTTTAAATTTT
>CAZOXI010000282.1:0-5116 GCA_964583445.1 uncultured Bacteroidaceae bacterium
GGGAGAACTTCACGGAAGGGATCATTGCATTCCTGAACCGTCCGCTCCAGATTGGCGAAGTGGAGGACCTCACGCTGATGAGCATTGTGCTGTTCATCTTTGTCATTTGGCTCTCATTGTTCATTTCACGGATTGTCAGGTACGTGCTGCAGGACGAAGTGTTCACGCGGGTTGAAGTAAAGAAGGGTATGCCGGGGACGATTACCATGCTGGTGCGGATCGCCATCGTGAGTATCGGCTTTATGCTGGCTGCGGCTGCCGCCGGAATGAAGCTTTCCAACCTTACGATTATACTAGGTGCTTTCTCAGTAGGTATCGGCTTCGGATTGCAGAACATATTCAATAACCTTGTATCAGGACTGATCCTGGTATTCGAACGTCCTATCAAGGAGGGAGATACCGTTGAGGTGAATACCCTGCTGGGGCAGGTAAAGCGCATCGGCATTCGTTCCAGTGTGGTACGGACCTATGATGGCGCAGAAGTGATCGTTCCCAATGGTACTTTGATTTCCAATGAACTGATTAACTGGACCTTGTCGGATGCGCATCGCCGCGTGGATGTGCGGGTGGGTGTGGCTTACGGAACCGATCCTGAACGGGTGCTGAAGATCCTGCTCGCAGCTGCGGACGAAAACCCGAACAACATGCCAGAACCTGAACCCCGGGCCTATTTTCTCGGATTTGGTGACAGTTCACTGGATTTCAGGCTGTTGGCCTGGTCGGACCTTGAACACCGGCTCCAGCTGGAGAGCGAGCTCAAGGTGGCCATTAACAGGAAACTGAAAGAGGCTTCCATTGAGATCCCGTTCCCGCAACGCGACCTCCATGTCAGGTCGGTTGACCCAAAAGCCGGGGATGATTTTCGCGGAAAATAGTTGACCATACATTTCCCTGTTCAACAAAGCATGTAGTTTATACCATCGGAAGTGAACGTTCGCATGCTTCAAGTGTGTGCTTGCTGAAAACCCCTTTAAAATGCCTCGAGCAGTGCTTTCCCGGCAGGCTTTTTGAGATGAATACAGCTGTTACTGCGTTTTATTTTGCCGGGATTCCGACAGTGCAGTAACATTATTATTTATCTTTTAATCAATCATTTAAAACGCAACGTCATGCAACGCAACAATACTTTTATTTTATTATTGGCCTTCCTGGTGACACTACCAGGAACGCTTTTCAGTCAGTCAGACACGATTTATTATCGCACGAGTCCGTTCCAGGTAACCTTTTTCACGCCCCCTTTCAGTTCGAACGGGCTGGACAATGCGAATTACGTAAATGACATATCACTTAATCTTTTTATCGGAGTTTCGGGGGGTGTTGACGGTATGGAACTTGGAGGATTTATCAATGTGGACCGCTTCTTTGTACATGGCTTCCAGGCTGCAGGTTTTGGGAATTCTGTCGGGGGATCCCTGGATGGCGTGCAGGCTGCCGGATTTTACAATGTCGTTGGCGGAGATGCCAGGTACGTGCAGGGTGCAGGATTCATCAACGTAACCGGGGGCGACCAATACGGACTCCAGGGATCCGGATTTGCGAATGTAGTCGGCAATCACCTGACCGGCCTGCAGGGAGCTGGATTTGTCAATGTGGTTGGGGGTACCATGACAGGAGTACAGGGAGCAGGCTTTATAAATGTAACCGGAGGTGCGACCAGCGGCTTGCAGGCTGCAGGATTCATGAATGTGGCCGGAGCATTTCAGAATGGGGTACAGGCCGCCGGATTTGGGAATATCTCCGGATCCGGGAAGGTGAATCTGCAGGCCTCGGGATTCTTTAATGTGGCCGATGAGATCGATGGTGTCCAGGCAGCCGGGTTCATCAATCGTGCCAGGTATGTGAAAGGACTCCAGGCAGCGGGTTTTATCAACGTCGTGGATTCCATTGACGGGATCCCGGTCGCACCCTTAAGTATTGTACGCTATGGCGGTTATCGCAGGCTGGAGATTGGTGCCAGTGAAACACAATATGTGCAGGCGGCATTCCGGCTGGGTGTGGAAAAATTTTACACCATGTACGGGATGGGTAAAGCTTTTGGTCCCTCGAGCAGGTGGATGTATAGCGCCGGAGCGGGAACACAGTGGCCGCTGGGTGAACGTTCATTCATGAACATTGAAGCGATGGTCCACCACGAGCTATGGATGGGAGATGATCGTGCGCCCCGTTTTTTCCACCATTCAAGGTTGAACATGATCAACCAGCTGAGGTTGATTTATGGCATGCAGCTTGGGGATTTTGCTGAATGGTATATCGGTCCCACGCTCAATCTTTCAATAGCACATACAGAGACGGCGGAAGACAGGGATATTCCCTGGGAATCCCTTGCACCGGGGTGGGCTTTCGTTGACGAAACCTACCAGGAGGGGACGCACCTGACCAACTACGCATTCTGGGTTGGCCTCAGGGGAGGTTTAAGGTTTTAATAAACTGCAGGAACCCGGCCGGGGAGGCTTCTACCCGAGCCGGTCGAGCAGTTCCTGCCTGGTTGCCGGGCTTACCGGGATCGTTGTTTTCCCAATGTGTACCATATTTCCTTCAATGAATTCGATCCTGGACACATTGATCACCCAGGACCTGTGGATGTAAAAAAAATCCTTCAGGCAGGTTATCTTTCAAATTATTTCGACGAAACAGGCCGGTTGATCGGTGAAACCCGGATTATTTCCGTGACAGGTCCACCTCCAGGATGAATGGTTCGAATACCTGGCTGATGTAGAGGGTGCCGTTCAGCAACAGTGCCGTGGAACCTGCACTGATCTTACTGCCATCTGTGTAATACAACGATGTGAGCTTTTCCTGTGCAGGGTCGTATTCCCATACCTCCACGGGTGAAAGTTTCCTGGGCGCCCGGGTGTGGGCGACGAATTTCAGGGGTTTGACATGTCCTGTCGTATACAGCTTATTGTCGATCACCCTGATGTTGTCATTTCCGCGCAGTCCTTCGACGGGTTCGCGGACAACCAATTCTCTGCCGACGATCTCATAGACATGCAGCAGGTGGTTCACAGCATCACCTGCATACAGGGTATTGCCGATCCTGTTGATCCCGGCAGGCATGCCAAGTCCTTCGGCAGCAACCGTTGCTTCCCAATCACCGTTGTCGTTCCGTTCCAGGCGGACGATATTGGCACGGTTCAGCCTGAAGATCTTTTCCATCATGTTATCGCGTTCCCCGGCATCGTTGACGACGAACATCTCGCCGCCTGGACCCAGTGTAACTGCATTGGGCGAATGAAGGAGTTCCGAGGCGATCAGCTCCCGGAATTCCAGGGTAGTTTCACCGACCTCCCATACATAGACAGGATGAAATCCCTCGTCGTGTTCATGACTGATGGCATAGAGCAGGGGCGGATAAGTCTTGCTGTCCAGGAGAATGCCGTGGGGCTGGAAGCAGAGGGAATCGGGCATGCCTGTCCTGGTTAAAGTGTCGACCTTCCCCGTGGAAGGTGAATAGGATACGATTTCACCGAAGGGTTGCTGTGTTTCCCGTCTTGCTGTACAGGAGATCAGTAGCCTTGGTGTTTCCTGTGAGCGGTCCAAAACCATGTCCTCCGGACCTGCACCCACCGTGATCCGCTGCGTCGGAAGGGTGGAAACTTCCTGTGCGCTGCAGCCATTGAATAACATGAGCATCGCACCGGTGAGCCAGGCAACATTTATGAAGATTAAAGCTTTCCTGTTCTTTGTAATTTTGCTTTTTCTCATGAATTTCGAGCATTTTTCAGATTCTCTGCATATCATCGATCCCCAAAATACAAATATTCAGATGAATCTCTTTCCATTCCGGCAGATTATCCATTGCAGGTTGCGATATATTTCAAAAATGCGACGAAAGGGGTGGTTGTTGTATCGTCATTCTAAACTCTGTTGGTTGGCAACCTGGTCCGTGTATTCTGGTGCTTAAATGAGGGATCTCCAGGTATTATACTAACAAATTTTTGCTTATTTTGGTCTCATGACTGAAGCTACTTATTACTGGCTGATTGCCGGGTGGATTATATTGGGTCTGGTTATTTTCATTGTGCTCCAGTTTGTTTCTGCTCCCTATGGCCGGCACACACGCCTGGGGTGGGGACCTCAGATTCCCAACCGGTTGGGCTGGGTGATCATGGAGCTGCCGTCGATGCTGGTGTTCGGTTATTTTTTTCTTTTTGGTGACGGGCGGCCTGCGCCTGTGACCTGGATCTTCTTCGGCATATGGATTGCACATTATACCAACAGGAGCATGGTATATCCGTTCCGAACGCGCACCCGCGGCAAGCAGATGCCTGTGCTGATCGCATTGTTCGCAATTTTCTTCAATGTGGTAAACGGTTCCCTGAATGGATTGTGGTTCTCCAGATTTTCGGACGGATACACTTGGGAATGGCTGTATGATGCGCGGTTTATTATTGGGGCGATCGTGCTTATTGCCGGGGTGGCCATCAATTTACGTGCGGACCGTTACCTGCTGCGGCTTCGGAACCATTCTCCTAATGGGTATAAAATCCCGAGGGGCAGGTTGTTCACGCACATTTCCTGTCCGAATTTTGCAGGGGAGATCCTCGAGTGGACCGGCTTTGCCATTATGACCTGGAGTCCTGCGGCATTGGCCTTTGCACTCTGGACCTTCTTCAACCTTGTTCCCCGGGCAACGGCACATCACAAATGGTACAAAGCAACCTTCCCGGATTATCCTGAAGAACGAAAGGCGGTGATCCCGTTCCTGCTGTGAGTTATGCTTCTCCTGCTGTGCCTGGTTATGATCCCATTCTGCTTTAACTGATTTTAATTGTGCTGGGCCCCTGGTTAGGGCGGTAGCAGCTTACTCACTTTTCTTCCACCCATTTCCTGGCATTTACAAATGCTTCCACCCAGGGGGTTATTTCATCGTCCCGGCGGTTGTCGGGATAGTACCCGCACTGCCATGGGAAAAATGCCCTTTCCAGGTGCGGCATCATGGCCAGGTGGCGCCCGTCAGTGGAGCAAATGGCCGCCACATTCTCGTCGGAGCCGTTCGGATTGGCGGGGTAGGTGGAGTGCGCATAGTTACCGACCACTGCGTAGTTCTTTTCCGCCGGGAGGCTGAATCTTCCTTCGCCGTGTGCCACCCATGCGCCGATCTGCATGCCGGAGA
>CAZOXI010000283.1:0-5099 GCA_964583445.1 uncultured Bacteroidaceae bacterium
GTCAACCGAAGGATATTTGGTGGTGTATTGTGTCACGTCCCAGGTGCCGGTAAAAAAGCTATTGTCACCTAAAAGCACCAGGTTCCCGGTATTGGGCTCTCCTTTTCCATTGTTCAGGGAGGTTACCCGGTAGGAGCCGCTGATTGGTCCTGCAAGCGTCATGGAGCTTCCGGATGAATTACCGCTTTCCATAACCATGCTTACATTTCCCTGGAGTACTACCGGAGCATTGATATACATTCCCGATCCACTCGTATTGTAGCGAAATGTCGTTCCCTCCCCCATGAAGATGGTGCCCGTAGAGGAGTGGTTATCTCCTCTCAAACGGAGGTCCCCGCCATTTTGAAGAACTATATCAGCCTCGAAGACAGTGGAGGTGGTCTCCATTTCCTCCTCGCAAATAACGGTCTCTCCGGACTGCGGCAACAGTGCAGGCGTGTAATGTTCAGGCACATCCCAGTTTCCGTTTGCACCCCTGTGAAAAATGAAAGTGTCCGGACGTCCGATGACTACCTTTCCTGACCCATAGATCAGTCCCGGGTTTGTTGAAGATGAGTATTCACCTACACTCTGCAATGCTTCATCAATATAGAATTCGCTGATGGTAACATCTCCGTCCAATTGAAGCGCTGACCCGGTTTGCACGGCAAGATTGGCTTTGGCATACATAGCATTGTCATTTCCAATTGCCAGTGTGGCTCCTGGATCCACCCGGACAGAACTCCGGCCCAGGGCTCCTGCAACGGCTGCGTCAAGAACACCATCCTCAACCCTGATATCTCCTGAAAAACCACTGTTGTCTACATTTAACACAAGCGTTCCTGCCCCGGTTTTTAGCATTGGGTGTACCCCTGTAAGGTCTGCATTCAACTTAAGTGACCCTGAAATATCTGTGAATATTGAATCCTTCGTTGCTACCCGGCCATCAAGGGAAACATCTGCCGCTGTTTTCAATCCTGCACGCGCGACAGAGATATATGTAGCAGTGCTTGATGCTGAGATATCCAGTTGCGCATGGCTTTTTAATACCAGGTCAGCAACAAACGATCCTCCATCTGCCTCCAGGGTGTATGCACCATCGGCAATCCCCATCTCACCTGCGGCGGGGATTCCTTCAGGATCCCAGTTTTGTGCAATCATCCATCCTGGCTGGTCATCTGCTCCGGTCCATGTATAATTCTGGACGATGGGGGTTGCTGCTGTCGGATCCCAGTTGTCGTTCCCAGCCAACACTTTTTGGGCAGTATATTCAAGCGCCTCAACAGCGGTCAGGGCTTTCAGACCCGCCCAGTCTGCCCGGTTGCTCATATCTGCTCCCGGACCTGTATTATTGTATTCATACAGGTGAAGCTCTTCACTCGATGCAGCATAATCCATGTTCCAGGTATCTCCCCATCCTGCTGCATGGATCATCCCTGTCATATCACATTCCAGCCATGCCACTTTAGGGTAATTGTGCCAGGGTCTTCCCAGGCGAATCGAATCTCCGTCATCTCCTCCCCTCGGACTGTTGAGTGCATAAGTGATATCACATTTATTGAACACAAATCCATAGGGTTGATCCAGGGCTGTCGAGGGAGCCGTGATCCATCCGCCTCCCCAGCTCCTGATCTCACATTCATCAAAGAACACAGTCCCCGCTCCATAAATGTAATCTGTCCTGCCAACCACCAGGCACCCTTTGAAATAGCTCCTGTTGCCATTGCTCCAGAAGTACATTGTATCCTGGTACCCGTAAAAATCCACGTTTATAAATACGCATTTATCAGACCTGACTGTTACCGCCTGTGCCTGGCCCACCGGACCTGCTGTATTTTGTATCGTCAGGTTCTCAGCCCTGAAACCGTCGCCCAGGATGGTAAGGGTTGCAGAGGTTCTGATGTTGTCACCTGTCCATAATGCTGCATCTTCTGCGGGACACTTGGAATCACCGCAATCATAAATATGATAGCTGATCACTGTCTCCTGCCGGCTCTCACCGATCAGGGTCACATTGATCCTGTCTGCGGGCACGATCAATTTCTCGGTGTTGTACACACCACGTTTGATATAGATCACCGTGTTCCTGTCGTCATTCGCTGGCACTGCATTGATCGCCGCCTGGATGGAGGTAAAATCTCCGGAACCGTCCAGGGCCACCACCATATCTGCATTCAATGGGTTGTCCTGTGCAACCGCTACCTCCATCCCCATGAGTACTGCCAAAAGCATGAGCAGCATGCTAATTTTTCTCATTATGTATCGTTTAGTTAAAATGAAATCTCATTATCCTGTACTTCCTCACCCACAAAGACATACGAACCAAGCTCCTGGCCGGCACCAGGTTGAATGGAGATGCTCCTGCTGCGTTCTCCGAGTATCACAATGTCCTTAGGCGTTTGATAATCATAGCGAAGCTGATCCATAACAATTTCCGAGGAATTAATAATATTCACAGCATTCCCTTTTCCTGTCTTCAGGTCGACATTCCTGATCTTTACCCTTGCAGCATCGGAAATGAGGAATCCGTGATCAGCTTCAAGCAGCATATTGCTGAGTGTTACATTCTCCAGGTTCATCTCGGGCAATCCCTGCAGTACGACGGCCTGCATGGCTCCTTTTACAGTAACATCCCTAATGTAAATATTTTTAAACTGTGGCGTTTCTTCTGTCACCGGCTCGGGTTCGGCAAATGCTTTCACGCCTCCTTCCCCGAGCATTTCCGAAACGGAAAGTCCCCCATAATACAGGTTAAATGAGATCGCATTGGTAGGAATGTCTGTCATCCTGATATCTGAGATATAAATGTCTTCCACGACGCCTCCTCTTCCACGGTTACTTTTAAAGCGCAAACCCACATCCGTACCCATGAAAGTACATTTTGAAACATGAACATTTTTAACTCCTCCCGACATCTCGCTGCCTACTGTTACCCCACCGTGTCCGTGGTATACGATATTGTTTGTAATGATGATGTTCTCGCTTGGAATGCCCCGCGCGCGCCCCTGCTCATCCTTTCCTGATTTGATACAGATTGCATCATCACCCACATCAAAATTACAGTTGGTAACGATCACGTTTTTACAGGATTCAATATCAATCCCGTCACCATTCTGTGAGTACCAGGGATTTCTAACCGTAATGTTTCTTACAATTAAATCCTCAACGATCAGGGGGTGAATGCACCAGGCAGGTGAGTTTTGAAATGTGGGACCGTCCAGCATTACTCTTTTGCTGTTCTTTATGCTTACCATTACCGGGCGGAGAAAATCACGTATCGCCTCATAATCTTCCTTTGTCTCCAAATGCATCGGAACATTCATATTTGCATTTTGCGCGGCTCTCAGGTATTGTTCCGAGGGATACCATTCCGTTCCTTCCTCATTGACCACACCCCCTGATGCAACCAGGTCCTTCCATTGGTTACTCGTGAGCTTCGACCTTTTAACGTAGCGCCAGGCATCACCTGAACCGTCCCAAACGCCGCTTCCGGTAAATGCAATATTTTCCAGGTTTTTGCCGTAGATTGGCGAGATGCAACGCCACGTATTCAATCCCTCAAAAGAGGTCTCGACCAGCGGATAAAGATCCTTATTCGTCGAGAAAATGATCAACGCCCCGTTTTCGGCATGAAGCTCCAGGTTGCTTTTCAGTATGACCGGGCCTGTCAGCCAGATACCAGCAGGGATTGTAACTTTACCTCCCCCCTGTTCTGTGACCGCGTCAATTGCATCGGAAAAGGCCTGAGTATTCAGCACCTGTCCGCCGGGAACTGCCCCGAAGTCTGTAATGGAGACCACAAAGTCCGGAATTACAGGCTCCTTTATAACGGGCATGTCAAATTTCAGGCCTTCATATACATCTGAAAGATCTTTTACTGATTGTTGGTCGGCACAAGCGCCGCTGATCACTATCAGAAATGCCAGTAAGATTTTCGAGAGGAGTTTTTTTGCTATCATTTGTTATTTTTTAAATTTTCACATTATCCAGTGCGTGTCCAATCACCCAATCGCAGCGTATCTTCTTCAGATCGTATTCCATTATTCAATTCTAAACCAGTCAATATCCACCGTTCCGGAATCGTTCGTTACTCCTTCTCTTATTGCGAAGTAGCCAATTTTGGCCCCGATCCATCTCCCGGGTTTGGCCTGGAAGGTATCGCCCACCTCGGTGAATCGTTTTCCATCCACGCTATAGCTGTAGCTACAGATTGCTCCTTTTTCCACCCGGATCCTGAAAAACACCATGTTTTGGTCAATCGGTTCAGAAAACAATACGATCTCCTCCCCTCCCGTTCTTGCATCTTCGCATCTGACAACCCGAAGATTATATGCGCCATTGATGCATTGCAGGGAAATATATTGATAATCTTCACCCATCATAATAAACCCTGTTTCCTCTGTGCCTTTATAGCTGTTGAAGGTCAACCGGGTGGTTGCCGTAAACGTTTCGACCGGTAATTTCTGTAGCAGGAAATTCGGCAAATTCCATAATCCCTCTTCATGGTCAGGCCGGGAAATACAATTCAGACGGAAATAACCGAGTTTTCCGGATGGGAATCCATAGTATAGTGTTGGATTTGCATGCCACTGCCATTGTAATCCTAATTCACTCCCGTTGAATTCATCGCTTTCGGGCGGGGCAACCATAGCGATATCTGCTTCAATATCCGGTTTTCTATATGAAAGAACGGGTTCCCCTACACCGTCTCCATCCTCATCGGAACCAATCACCGGCCAACCGTCGATCCATATCATCGGTTGTAAATGAACAATCCTGCCATAAGCTTCTTTGTCCTGGAAATGAATGAACCAGTGTTCCTTACCTGAGGGTGTGTCAATCCATGCTCCCTGGTGCGGACCATTGATTTCTGTTGATCCCTGGGCCATAACAACTTTCTCCTCATAGGGACCATAAATATGGCGCGAACGCAGCACCAGTTGCCATCCCCAGGTGACACCACCGGCCGGTGCGAAAATGTAGTAATACCCGTTCCATTTATAGAATTTGGGACCCTCCACGGTTGGCTGGTCACCATGACCGTCGAATACCATTACATCTTCACCGATTTCCCGGGTTCCGTCAGGACTGAGTTCTGTTACCATAATGACACTTTTTAT
>CAZOXI010000284.1:0-5094 GCA_964583445.1 uncultured Bacteroidaceae bacterium
GGCACTTGTGATTGCGATTATGGTGGCAGGATTGGGCATCTTGATCTACCTGGTACTAAGGAGATTCAATGAAAAAAACCCTACTCCTGAATCTATCAGGGAAGCCGAAGGGACCAGTTTTATTTCAGAATCATCTGAAGTGCCGGGGGGGTATTATTTCAGCCGGTCGCACACATGGGCCTTCCAGGAACGTGACGGGAATATCAGGGTCGGGCTGGACAGTTTTATTGAAAAGCTCACCGGTCCTATTACGCGTATTGAGATGAAAGATCGCGGGGAGCATGTGCGTAAGGGACAGACGATCTTTACCCTTGTGCAAAATGGCAAGCGTATGGACATTCAATCGCCGGTTTCAGGAAAAATATTTTCGCATAATGTAAAACTACAGGTTAATGCAGGATTGGTCAGCTCATCTCCATTCTCCGAGGGTTGGGTATACATTATCGAGCCCACCAATTGGATTGAGGAATTTGAATCTTTATTCAGGGCACCGAAATACCGTGAATGGATCAAGTCTGAGTTCGCACGCCTGAAAGATTTCCTTGCTGGGCTCAGTCAGTCGACCGGGAAAACCGAAGTAGTGTTGCAGGAAGGTGGTGAAATTTGTGATGGTATCCTGGAAGATCTTGGTCCCGAAGTATGGGACGATTTCCAAACCGATTTCCTGAGAAATTAATCCAAATGTTTCAATCTAAAAAATATTAAAATGGGAGTTGACAGAAGAAATTTTTTAAGAGCACTCGGGCTGACGGGTGTTGCGCTTGGCACCGGCAAACAGCTGGGAGCCACACCGGCGCCGGAAGAGGATGAAAAAGAATTTTATGGGATCCTGTATGATTCCACATGGTGTGCAGGCTGCCAGGGATGTGAGATCGCATGTGCGCAGGCAAATGGTTTAACGGAACCGGCACTCGATGATGTCCCGGAAGCAGGTAAAATACGCAAAGCAGATGAAACACGCAGGACGGTTATCAACGCATATGAAACATCGCAGGGAGAATTTTTTGTGAAAACGCAATGCATGCAATGTGCACAGCCGGCCTGTGCTTCGGCTTGCCTGACTAAGGCGATGTACAAGACTAAAGATGGTTCGGTCATCTGGCGGGAGGAGAAATGCATGGGATGCAGGTATTGTATGATATCGTGTCCGTTCGATGCGCCAAAATTTGAATACCACAGTACCAATCCGAAGATCCAGAAATGTGACATGTGTTTTGAGAGGGTAAAGGAAGGCAAGTTGCCTGCCTGCGTGGAAAATTGTCCGGCAGAAGCACTCAAATTCGGCAGCCGCCGTGAGTTGATTGCAGAGGCCCGGAAGCGCATTGCAGAGTTTCCCGGGATGTACCATGACGTGATCTACGGTGAACATGAAGCCGGCGGAACAGGCTGGCTGTATCTTTCAGCTGTCCCTTTCGAAGAACTGGGATTCAACACTAAGTTGCAGAAGAAGCCCTATCCGGAGTTAACTAAGGGTTTTCTGTACAGCGTGCCTTCTGTTTTCATATTGGCACCTGCAGCACTACTGGGAATACACAGCGCAACAAAAAACAAATCAAATCAAGATACCGAAAATGAGTAATACAAGAGCAATTGAACAGCCCAGGAATGGCAAATCAACCTGGAAATTCCTGGCTGATGAACTAAAACCAAAGGGTCCTATATTTACCTGGTTTAATATTATCTCAGTACCCGTCATTACGGCCGGCATAGTGATCATTGTCCTCAGGTTTATACATGGATTAGGTTATGTAAGTAATATCGATCAGGAAGTCCCCTGGGGTTTATGGAAAGGTTTTAACGTTGTCACCGGTGTGGCATTTGCCGGTGGGGCCTATGTCCTTACATTTATCGTTTATATTCTGAATGTTCAGAAGTTTAAATCCATTGTCCGTGTCACGGTACTGAATGGTTTCCTGGCGTATGTGTTCTATGCCGGAGCACTGGTATTGGATCTTGGACGACCCCTGCAAATCATTAATCCTATTATTGGGAACAGTTTTGGGGCAAATTCCGTACTTTTCCTGATCGCCTGGCACTTCCTGCTTTACATGATCGCGCAGCTGATCGAGTTTTCACCTGCCATAGCTGAATGGTTGGGTGCGAAGCGGGCACGTAAGATCCTTTCAGGCATGACCCTCGGTGCGGTGATCATGGGAATAACCTTGTCTACCCTGCACCAATCTGGACTGGGGGCACTGTTCCTGATGGCCAGTGAAAAAATTCATCCTTTATGGTACAATGAATTTATTCCCATTCTCTTTTTGGTATCCAGCGTATTTGCAGGACTATCCATGGTAATTTTTGAAGGATCCGTCAGCAAAAGGGTCTTTGCTGATAAGATCAGTGAAAAGAACAAGATCGGTCAAAAGGGGATCATCCACACTTTTTCGCAGATCTGTGCTTTTGCCATGTTTGCCTATTTTTTCATGCATATTATCGTTTTTGTGCATGGAAAGAACTGGGCGTATCTGAATTCGCGCATGGGGGTATGGTACCTGGTTGAAATGATCGGCTTTGTGCTGGTCCCGATGGTCATGTTCTTTATCAGTTACAGGAAAGTGAACATCACCCTTGCAAAAGTGGCTGCCATTGTCACCATGCTTGGGATCGTTATCAACAGGCTGAACGTTTCTATCATTGCATACCGGTGGGATGCCGCGGAACCGTATTACCCAACCTGGATGGAAGTAGTGGTTACGTTTACCATAATTTTTATAGAAGTATGGGTGTTCCGCTGGGTAGTGAGACGTATGCCGGTTTATAATGAACCCCCTTCATGGGCAAAAGAGAATGAACATTAAAATTTCAAATAATTATTATCACTAAATTTATACATATGGATGCATTTACGTACACAGATATTTTCGAAACCAAGGGTATTGAATATCTGGTAATTATCGCATTTTTGCTCATCCTGGTACCGACATGGTATTTCCTGAGCAGACCGGTCAACGTTAAAACACAACTTGTTGAATCCATGCAGGGTCTTTCAGCAGCGCTTTTAAGGATACCGCGGGGATTATTTTATAACAGGAACCACACATGGACCTACCTGGAGAAATCCGGTGCGGCGAAAGTAGGAGTGGATGACCTGTTATTGCATATTACAGGCGGAGTGAGCATTGATTTTTTACGATCCGAAGGTGAACAGGTGAATAAGGGGGATTTTCTTGCCACGGTTTCTCAGGGTGATCGTCAACTGAAGATCGCATCTCCAATCTCCGGTAAAATTCAGAAACTGAATACGGCTGTTCATGAAAAGGAAGGACTCATCAACAGCGATCCCTATGGAAAAGGGTGGATCTGCAAGATGAAGCCGGAAAATTGGAAAACAGAGATCATCGATTGCAAAATGGATGATGAGGCCCTTGAGTGGTCGCAGGAGGAATTGGACAGGTGCAAGGATTTTATGGCCGAGGCGGTCCAGCTGATCAATAAGGAATCAGGAAAGGTAGTCCTCCAGGAAGGTGGTGTGTTGGCTGATTTTCCACTTGCTGATATGCCGGCCAAAGTATGGAATAAATTCCAAAAGGAATTTTTAGATTAGCTGTTTTTTCGTAATTTAACCGTTGTTCTCCAGGAAGAACAGCACATACTGAATAATGCCGGGGGATTGTGCATGCACATTTCCCCCGGTCTTCATCTTATCCGGGCACAAAGGATTTTTTTCATTTAAAAACCAAGGAGTTATGGCAGGGGGACTTGTCGGATTTTTCAAAAGAAACAAAAATAGAAAATTGATTGGGAATCATTTACGTTTCCGGTCGTCGATCTATGGTCGACTGGTATTGATCATCACCGGCTCACTGTTTGTTCTGTTCATTTTATTCAATATCGTGTTCCGGACCATTTACCTGGATCTTTTCAATACCACGATACGACAAACCGGGGACCAGGTAAGTTCCATTGCCGAGGGAGCATTGTACTATTCGATGCTCGAAAATGACAAAGCCATGCTGCAACGCGAGCTGGACATCATCAGCACCATGTCAGGAATCGATGAGGTGAACATGTACAACGAACATGAGCAGTTGGCTTACAGCTCCCTGTCTGCAGATTTTGCCGATGACCGGAACCCAAACTGCAGTGAGTGTCATTCGAATCTCTCATCGATGTTCTCTTACCTGGAAAAGGACTACCGGATCATTGAGGACCAGCCTGAGTGCGGGGTGTTTCAGGAAGATGGGAGCGAGCGGCAACTGGTGATACGTAAGCCGATTCTGAACGAACCCTCCTGTTATACTGCAGCCTGTCATGCCCATGATGAATCGGAGGAGGTACTGGGTTCACTTGTTATCAATCTGCCATTGCGTGACCTTGATGCATTTATGAACCGTTCATCCAGTGATTTTTTGATGCTGGCCTTGTTGATCACCGGGATCATGTTGGGTTTCCTTGTGGTCTTTACCAGGAAGAGGATCAAGAAGCCGATCAATAGCATCATCAAGGCCAGCGAGGCGGTTTCAGGTGGAGATACAAGCATCCGCCTGGAAATCGAACCGCACCTTCTGGATGATATGCGGATGGTATCCGAGGCATTCAACAATATGCTGGATCATATTGATGAGGCCACTGAAGAATTACAAAACTGGTCGCAGCAGCTGGAGTATAAGGTGCGAAAAAAATCTGAGGCTTTATCTGAAGCACAAAATGAACTCATTCACGTGGAACGGATTGCCTCGCTGGGGAAACTTTCCTCTTCCGTGGCGCATGAGATCAACAACCCGCTTTCAGGGATCCTGGTGTATTCCAAGCTCGTGTCCAAACAACTGAGCAGTGGTGAATTCTATCACCCCAAAAAAGATACAATCCTGAAGAATCTTAAACTGATTGAGACGGAAACCAGGCGATGTGGTGATATTGTCAAGGGATTGCTTGATTTTTCAAGAAAAGACCAGGACGATTTCGAGTATGCCAACCTGCATACCATTCTGACGGAAACCTACAGTCTGATGGCCCATACCATTAAAATGAAAGGGATTGGATTCCATACCGACCTGAAGGCAGATCAGGATGAGGTATTCTGCAGCCCGAACCAGATCAAGCAGGCCTGCGTGGCTATTCTTGTGAACGCTACGGAAGCGGTCAGTGATA
>CAZOXI010000285.1:0-5090 GCA_964583445.1 uncultured Bacteroidaceae bacterium
GAATGCATTCCGCAGTGCCCGGTCCTTGTAGATGATCGAAAAAACCAGCAGCACCACCGCGTAAAAGATCCAAAAGTAGAGTTGCGTAAAGATCAGCGGCTTATCCGGGTTGAACATGAATATATCACTGATCCACGGCATGGTTGTAAATTTACTTCAGTTCAGCACCATCCCGGTCTGATGCTGCATCTTCCGTTCGCAAGGTTTCCCGGATTGTTTCTTCTTCAGCCGGATGCACGGCCAATTGTTTTTCAGCTTTGTATTTCCCGTATTCCAGCATGATGGCTTCGAAGAACATGCCGGCCATGAGGTTGGCACCTTTAGGCGTGAAATGGATATAATCAGGGGAGGCCAGCGGTGGATTGGCAAGTACAAAATTCTGGATGGAATTCTTCCCTCCCATTGCTGAATACATATCCCAGAATGCACATCCCGTCTCATGGGCTGCGTCACGCAGGGCATCCCTGACAGGCTCCAGCGTGTTATAGGTAACAAACCTCCCATCCTCCTTCGTGGACATGTCACCCGGACCTATGACCAACACGGCAGATCCCGGGCTCAGTGACCGCAAGTAATTGAGCTCCCGCGTGAACCTGTGCCTGTAATAATCGTAATTGCTTATATAGGGAACCACGTTCCCACCGAACTGCATGATGATCAATCCCGGATCTACTGCCTCCAGCATGGTATCGAGCACAACAGGATCCGACCGGCTGAATTCCAGTCCCGAGCTGCCGCGCATGGCGATATTATCCATCTGAATGCCAGCATCCGGGTCGAAGCTGATCCCGTAGATCCTTCCTCCCTGTGGCAGGTCAAACTCCAGCCTGACCTTATCCGCCTCAAAATCCAATTGCTGTGCAAGCTCCTGGTACCCGTCTGTCAGTGGTGCAATGGTATCTGTGATCGTATCGTTGTAGTGTACCCTGATCATGCCCCCTTCCACGTAGGAATGCAGGTAGATCGTCATGTTACTGAATGCAGAAGCGCGTCGTCCGGATAAAAAATTAAATTCCAGGTATGGAAGTGCATCTGCTTTCGGCATGGGTACAGCGGTAAAACAGGCCATCATTCCATAGCTGGAATGTTCAATTGTTTTATCACGTCTGCCGAACCCGGTGTAACGGATCCATTCACCGCCATATTTCTGTCTGAACGTGGGATTTCCATGATACAGGGGGATGGCAGGTACCATTCCGCAGCCTGAACCACCGAACACCTGCTGCAGGCGGTTCCTTAACAAAGCTGTCATACGGTCATTTTCAATCTGGGAATCACCATAATGAAGGATCCTGAGGAGTCGTCCTTCGGTTTGGGATCGCTCCGCCTCTTCAAAAAAAGTATGCAGCGCAGGTTCCATATCCGGGGGAATTTCAATAGGATGCACACGATTGCTTACGCTGTCGATCCGTGCCTTGATCATGGAATCTCTCCTGATCATATCTTTCGCACTTACTGCAAGCCTCGCCTTCCCGGAACCAGTTTTTGAAGATGGATCCGGTTTTGCAACTGAGCGGGATCGCTCTGAAGTGGATTGAGAAGAAGTGGAAGTGGATTGAGAAGAAGTGGAAGTGGATTGAGAAGAAGTGAAAGTGGATCGGGTTGTGTTTACACCAGATTCGGCTGACCCTGTGATGGACCGGATCGATTCTGCGATGGAGCGTGCACTGGAACTGGTTGCTGCATCTGATCTGGCTGACCCTGTTTCTTCATCAGAGATTGCACCATGGTTCCCGGACGTTGATTTTACTGAAACAGATCCCCTGGTAACAAAAATGTTTTCCACTTCTCCAAATTCCGGATCACCTGTAACCGTTGCATGCCGGATAAGACTATCGGTATAATGGGAGTCGGACGAATCTTTAGCAAACAAGTTTCTGGATGAGGCAAATCTTAACCTGGCTTCTTCCCCCAACGAAATCCCCTCTTCGGGGAATACCATGGAAAGCACCAGCAGTATCCCGAAAACAGCAACAAAGAACAGGAAGATCCTCAGGGGTCTCATGTCCTAAATATAAGAAAAATGAGAAAATGTCAGCCTGCTTGTATCAGTAAAAATCATTGGGCTGTGGCGCTCACGGAGTTATGTGGCAGGATTATTACATCGGGGGTAATTATAGGTGCCAGGATATTTGTTCCGCGACATTTACGTCGGGGTACTTATCTGCGCCAGGATATTTGTGCCAAGGTAAGAAATCCTTTACTACATCTTTTTGATCCTGATCTTTTGTCCGGGCTTGATCCTGTTGCTGTTGGATAGATTGTTCCACCTGGAAATATCCGTATCAGATACCCCCGGGAACTTCTTGGCAATGTCCCAGAGTGTATCGCCCGTCCGGACGGTATAGTATATGAACTCCCCGGGGTTATTCTCTCCTGCGCCAGCGCCTGATGATGCAGCGGTGCCACCTGGAAAAGAGGAACCGGAAGAAGCGGAGGATACTGAAGAAGAAGGAGGGGAAGCGGAAGAAGCAGAAGTAGCGGAGGAACCGGAAGAACCGGAAGAACCGGTAACGGAGGAACTGCCGGATCCGTCATTGCTGACTGCCCTTCCGGCAAACCGCTGTTTCTGAACGAATGTCATATTGTCAAGGTCCTCATACCTTGCAGATGTCCCCTTTGGTTTATAAATGGTGAGCCGTTGTCCGCTGCGGATCAGGTTGCGCCTGATGTTATTCCAATAGCGCAGGTCGGATGTACGTATATCGTACCAGTCGGCAATATACCCTACGTTGTCGCCCGATTTCACGGTGTAGAAAAGCTTATCGTACTTGTCGGCCGGCAGGTCCACCTGGTAGCGGGAATTTACGCTGCTGGGCGAAGTGATCATCTTTTCCTTGTTAAAAAAGACGGAATCCTTGTAGGCCATGATCGAATCCTGCAGATCGATAAATGCGCTTACCTGTGTGACCGGGATCGCCAGGCTGTAGCGCTGGGAGGATGTGGCCGGGATGATATCATAGCGGTATTGCGGATTGAGGTCACGCAGCTGTTTCACCGGGATATTAAGCACCTCGGAAACCTGCTGCAGATGCAGCTTCTCACTGATCATAATCGTATCGGTATGCAGTTCGATCTCCAGGGGCTTTTTCCCCAGGTAATGTTCAGGATAATAGTGCATCGCGTAGGTGGCTGCGATAAATGCAGGCACATACCCACGGGTCTCCCTGGGCAGGTAGTAATAGATCTCCCAGAAATCGCGCTTTCCGCCAGAGCGCCTGATCGCCTTGTTCACATTTCCGGGTCCGCAATTATAGGCCGCCAGTGCAAGGGTCCAGTCCCCGTAAATACGGTACAGGTTTTTCAGAAATTTTGCAGCCGCATGGGTAGAAGCAAGGTAATCTTTTCGTTCATCCACCAGGGAGTTGATCCGGAGTCCGTAGCTGCGGGCCGTGCTATACATAAACTGCCAGGTACCCACGGCCCCTGCACGAGATACTGCTCTCGGGTTCAACGCAGATTCAATGATCGCCAGGTATTTCAGTTCATAGGGTACACCGTACAGGTCAAATACCTGTTCGAACATGGGAAAATAGAAATCTGACACAGCCAGCATGTACCGCACCTGGTCACGCCGTTTTTTCGTATACACATTGATATAGTTCTTAACCAGGCGGTTATAGGAGAGGTCGATGACCGAAGGGATATTGCCCAGGCGCTCAATATAGACCGAATCGGGAAAATCGGGCACCAGCGAATCGTGGATTTCGAATGCGGCATCATCCACCATGGACTCCAGTGACTGGTTGATGTAATACACATTCAGCAGGCTGTCGATATTCTGCTCCAGCTGCAGTTCATAGACTTCATCTGTAAAGACAGGAGGGTCATGGGGGGGCTTTGTGGCTTCATCAGCTGGAACCATCTCTTCCTCTGCCGGAATTGTATCCGGTGTTGTCACTGCCTGAACCGGCCGCTTAACCTTTTTCTTCTCCTCCTGCACCGGGAGTGTATCCTTATCCTCTTCTTCTGCCGTCATTGCAAACGGTACGGTCTCCTCCTGTTGGGATTGTGAAAAAGCGGTATTTGTATACAGAATGGCCAATAGTGCCCACAGTAAAAGATATCTCCTCATATGATTCAATCATTAAAACGTCAAACTACACTTCAATCCGTAATTGTTGACAGGCATCCCGGTGGTTGTAAAATGCGGCCGGATATCCGGCTCCACCCGCAGTGTCAGCTCCGGGCTCACATCCCAGTAAAACAGGTGTGCATCGACGTATGCATCGAGTACCTGCAGGGCATATGCGGCGGTCAGGGTGATATAGCTCAACTCCAGGTTTCTCCGCCAGGCACGCAGGTAGCGTTCGTTGATGGAACTCTGATCCTCGGCATACCTGTCGCTTGCTGTTCTGTAGCCCTGTGTATTATAGTAGATCCAGTAGCTAACACCACCAAGCGCTGCATATACAAAAGGGATTTTGAAATACTTATTATTGTATGCCTGTCCGAGCCCCGGCAGGAGCAGGGAGTAGATCATGGCTTTTCGTGGTGAATGCTCCAGGGTATCCACGTTGATCCGCTGTGCACTGTCCCGCTTCGAAGTACGAATTGAATCACCCCCGGTCTCTCCCGTATTGAATGTGAAATCCTCCCCGGAGGAAACCGGAGGATCTTCCTGCAGGGGCTCCCGGCGCTGCACAGCTGGTGTTTCCTGGTTCTGCACGGGGGGCATTTCCTGTTTCTGCTTAGCAGGTGTTTCCTGGTTCGCAGGATGCTTCGCGGGAGGATCGGTCTGCGCCGCCAGGGGAAACGCAATAAAAGTAAAAAGGAGAATCATTGCTGCGATCCTCCTGGTTACATATTGTTTTATATCGTCCCTGTTGCTGATCATGTACCCGGTTTGTCCAGAATGCTGACGATCCTTTGCAGATCCTCATCTGACTTAAATGGTATAACGATCTTACCCGAACCTTTATTATTCCTTTTAAAATCTATTGTTGCGCCGAAGAAGTGCGAAAGGTGCTCCCGGAGGTTTTCATATTCGTCCGGATCATCCGCAACAGGATCATTCACATCCGCGGGTTTTTGCTTCAGCTTTTTCACAAGCGACTCCACTTGTCGCACTGAAAGATCCTGTGCAACAG
>CAZOXI010000286.1:0-5087 GCA_964583445.1 uncultured Bacteroidaceae bacterium
CTTACGGCGAAGACCAGTTCCCCGGTGCTGTCATATACCTTCACAACCGGGTGTTGGTCATCGGTGGCTTTGATTGTCGGAAGTTCGATATCCGCATCCTCTCCCAGTTTATCCAGCTTGTTGATGGGCCTCCGATCCAACCTGCAAATTGTAACATAATTTAACAAATTGATGTTGAACATTGACTGTTTTTCATTGTTAGAAGATTAAAACGTTTAAGAGAGAAGAATAAAAGCTAAACAAAAAGTAACTCGAAAAATTATGAAAACGATACACAACACTTTTATAGCGACAAGTCTGATGATTATTTTTTCACTTGTAGCACCTCCTGCCGGGGCAACGGGTAATCTTGAAGTCAATACCCTGGACAATGAAAAAACGGTGCGCATGGAGCTCACCACTCCTGCAGAAGGCGAGATCAACGTGATCCTCTATGATGCTGCTGAGAGAATTTTTTACAATGACCGGATCTCAGCAGGAGCAACCTTTGAAGATGAATTTGATTTTTCATCTGTAAGGAATGGGACATACAGCCTCGTTTCTGAATTGGGAAGTCTGAGATACAACCGGGTATTTCATGTAGATGAGCATGCAGTTAAATTTCAGGAAAGTTATTATACGTTCATTCCACAGTTCAGATATGAAGAAGATGAACTCATGGTTCACTTCGTCAATAATCAGCAGAACAGCCTGGGAATAAGCATTGAGGATGAGTATGGCCGTGTATTTGATGCGTATTATGATGCACCGGGAGATACATTCAACAGGATATATGCGCTGGAGGATCTTAGCACCGGTTCCTACGTGATCCATTTGATGTCCGGCGAAGAGATGTTCTCTTATGAATTTACCGTCGAATAATACGGTTCATGATTTTCACTTCATTGAACCTAATCTATAATTCCACCCGCTGAAATCCAGCGGGTTTTTTATATTTTGAAGTGCTGCTCAAAAAATCGCATAAGGTTTAATCTATTCCCCAACAGGTAGATCAAAGGGATGTACATTGGGGCCGCACTTTTCCAATTCGTTAATGAAATTATAACCGTATCTGCAGGGTCTTCAATGAATTTTTATCAACCCGGATCTCGCAGTACTGGTCCCTGACCTGGAGACTGCAGGAAATATCTTCCCTGGTCGTATTCAATAGTTGCACGCTCAGAAGATTGTCGGCATTGATGGTTGCACAGGCATGTAATGCATCGCTGCCGTGGCCCTTCAGCTCCAGATTCGTTTGTACTGCGTGATCCCCCGGACGGATGGTCTTGCTGAACTGTGCCAGGATATAATAGATTGGTGTATAGTATACATGGCTGGTTTCCGTGTTGATCATGATCGGTGCACCGCAGTAATTCCCCACATGATTGGGGCCACCGTTGTGGTCCAATACAATGTTCCAGTCGATCCAGCCTCTCATCCAGTGGTCGAGGCTCACAATGATGTTCCTTGCATAGCGATGAACAGGGGTATAGATGGGATGGTTTTCTTCAATAACGCCCGGCCAGGTTGCGGTATAAGCCCAGTCAGTAGCATTCGGATTCCACCAAAATGCGTCGTTATTGAACCAGTTCTCCTCCTGGAAGCCTTCAGGATCGGTAATACCTTCGGGAGCAGGCTTCCCCAGGTCATCGATACATCCCTCGGTGTGGATGATTGCTTTTTCGGGGAATTGTGCATGCACCCTTTCAAACACATCTTCATATACTTTAAAAGTACTCGCATACCAGTGTACCGCAGCACCATAGACGTATTGCGATGTTTCTTCATCACCCAGGATGACATCTGTCCAGTGTTCGAGTGCATCCCTGTTCTGATCGAAAATAAGCAGTTTCACACCCTTGTGATCTCCTGAATGCAGTTTTGGGCCAAGATATTGCTTGATGAATTCGTTTTGTGATTCAGGAGTAAAATGCATGCTTTCCCACTGCCCGTTGTTCCCATGCGGTTCATTCACAGGGGTCATCCCCCAGATATCGACCCCCTCTGCCTGGTATGCATCCAGGTACCTGACCAGGTAATCGGCATACGTTGCTTCATACTTCTCTTTCAGACTTCCACCTGTGCCCTGGTAATTATTTTCCGGGGTTCCCTTGATATAGTAGGTTTCAATATCTTTCATCCATGCAGGCGCGGTCCAGGCAGAGGCAACGATGGCAAGGTGCTGATCTTCCTGGCTGCGCTTGATGCTGAGTGCTTCTTTGATCATGGGCAGCAGATCGTATTGCTCATCTTTCACACCAGGATACGCTGACTTTCTGAATCCTTTTTTATCAGGTGCAATGCTGAAAGATTCCAGTGCTGTATCCCCTTCTTTTTCAAGGTAGGAATACTTGCCCTCCACTGTGAAGTCACAGGATCCTATATGTGTCCTGGCCAAAGAAAAATTGGCACCGGTCTCACCGTAGATGGCTTCCATCACTTCCATTCTCCTGGGAGGATCAAGATGGGCAAGCACGAATGCTGAGGATTCGGTAAATGATGTTCCGATCCCGTTGATCAGTTGCTTCCTGACCTCAGGGTTTATTGTTAAAACTGCACTTTCAGTTAAGATCGCATCTTCAGCTTGACCTTTTCGGAATTGAATATTTTCTTTTTCGGTTAATTTATCCCCACTTTCTGAGGTTACCAGTATCTTTTCGGTAGACAGCAGGGAACTATCAGATTCACAGGATTGCAACATGGCCGAAGAAATAAACAGGATTAAGAAATACGAAATACTTCTCTCTATCATTTTTCACTATTTTTAGAAAACAATCAACAGTGCACTATCTGACAAATATAACTGAACATTGTGACATAAAGAAAGATCAACGTGCCAACAGGTCCCGGACTGAATATTCATATGGATTCGGATTTCATCGGAAAACATGATGTTAATCAGGCACTATTTGATCCCCTGTTAATAAATTATTATTCCAATATTATTCGTCACTGACTAACTTTAGAATAGAAAAAAGACAGATGCAGGGAACCGTACCTGTAGCGTGCTGATGGTTACCAAAAATAATCAGATGGTTAAGATTAATATATTAATTATTATGTACGGAATGATTTACCAGTTACCCGAAACTATTTGAGCTATGAAACAAACCACCTTCCAATTGGGATATCTGAAATACCTGCTCATTTTGATGCTCGTGACACAATCATTTGTCGGTTGTAAGACGTCCGCTGACTCCGTTCAACAACCCAATGTCCTGATCATCTTTACCGATGACCTGGGATACGGTGACATATCCAGCTATAATCCCGAGGCAGTTCCTACCCCACATATTGACCGGATCGGGGAGGAAGGGGTGAGGTGCACGGATTTTTATGTACCAACACCTTATTGTGCTCCCTCGCGAGCAACGCTGCTGACCGGGCGCTTTCCGCTGAGAAATGGCTTAATCAGGAATCCCACTCCCGACCAGGGGATTGACGATGTTGGGATTGATCCTGATGAACTCCTGCTCGGCGAAATATTCCAGGACGTAGGGTACCGGACCAGCTTGATCGGCAAATGGCACCTGGGACATAAGGAGGAGTTTTTCCCTGTTAAACACGGGTTTGATGAATATTTCGGCATTCTTTACTCAAACGATATGCGGCCTGTCCAGCTCATCGAGGATATGGATACGGTTGAATACCCGGTGGACCAGGCGGATCTGACAAAGCGTTATACCAACCGGGCAATTGAATTCATCCTGGAGCAGGATGACCGCCCATTCTTCCTCCACCTTTGTCATGCCATGCCGCATAAGCCACTGGCTGCCTCCGATGAATTTTATACACCTGAAACAAAAGATGACCTTTACGATGATGTGATCCGGGAGTTGGACTGGTCAACGGGTCAGTTGCTGGCAGCCCTGGAGGCAAAAGGGATTCTTGAGGAGACGATAGTCATATTTCTCTCCGATAACGGGGCAACTTATGGAGGTTCCAATATGCCGCTTAAAGGGAGGAAGCACTATACCTGGGAAGGAGGTACGCGGGTTCCGTTCCTGATCAGGTACCCTGATATCCTGCCGCAAGGAGAAACTGTCCAAACACCATGTTGGTCGGGCGACATCTTTCCAACTGTATTGTCCATGACAGGCATTGACATTCCGGAGGACCTGTACCTGGATGGCGAAAACATCGTTACATTGCTGCAGGGGCATAAAGTCGTTCACAAACCGATCTTCACCATGCGTGGAGACGAAATTAAAACCGTCCGGAAAGGCGACTGGAAGTTGTTTGTTAACAAACCAAGGTTTCATCGACCGGTCGACCTGGAGACTTGGAGTGATTGGCGGGCACCTGATGGTGAAGAAATCATCGCACCCTTTGAGCAACCTACCCCTGCCCAGTACCCGGGTATCAAGCCGGAAAAAATGGATGGAGAGATTTTTCTCTTTAATGTGCGTGACGATATCTCTGAAATGGAAAATGTTGCTGATCAACATCCTGATATTGTCAATGCACTCCAGCAAGAATACAATAATTTCATGGCCACGCTGGATTCCGTTGAAAACGTTTTGTAGGGGAGGGTTTTACATGGTAGCCATGTTTTTCAAACCTATTATTGACGTATAAAAACTGCGCGTGATACCTGGCAGTCACAAAATAATTCGCAACAATCCAAACCGGGCAGATTGCTTTTTATAGCTTTGTGTTTTTAAAGCAAATTCATGCCCAGGAACCATGAAGAATTCGGGACGGCCAGTATACATCGATTGCTGATCAGGTTATCGGTGCCTTCCATGCTGGCATTGTTTGCCAATGCGCTGTATAATATCATCGATACCATTTTCGTGGGGCGCGGCGTAGGCGCTGAAGGCATTGCCGGGGTGGCCATTGTTCTTCCCGTGGTTGCTATTCTTTCCTCCTTTGCGCACCTGATTGGGATTGGGACAGGGACTTTGATCTCGCGGCAACTTGGCAGGGATCAAACCTCCGAGGTGAACAGGACCGCTGGCAACGGTTTTTTGATGATCATCCTGATCAGCACATTTTTCAGTATCCTCGGGCTCATATTTACGAAACCGATCATGGTAGCCCTGGGAGCTACACCGACGATCCTGCCCTATGCCAGTGATTACGGCAGCATCCTGTTTATAGGTATG
>CAZOXI010000287.1:0-5075 GCA_964583445.1 uncultured Bacteroidaceae bacterium
TGCCACGGATGTGGACAAGAACAGGATCTTCGTCGGGCAGGGTAAATCCCACCCGGATTTGTACAGGAAAGGACTGCGCATTCTTACGGAAGAAGTGCACTGGATCCGTCCCGACCTGGAAATGGTTACGGGAGAATCCAGGAAATACATGGTGCGCATCCGTTACCGGCAGGCCCTGGAGCAGGCTACGTTGAAAATGGAGGAAGATGGTATGTACATTATCTTTGACCGGCCCCAGCGGGGCATTGCCGCCGGTCAGTTTGCTGCCTGGTACTACGAAGGAGAATTGCTGGGATCCGGAGTAATCAATAAATAGAGGACAGGTGCTCTTCAGTTAGCTACGGAATGCTTTCCAGGAAGCTGTGTGATGCTTTCCAGGAAACTGCTAGGTGCTTTCCTGGTAGTTGCGAGGTGCTTCCCAGGTAGTTGTGAGATACTTTCCAGGTAGTTGCGAGGTAATTGTGAAGTTGTTTCCGGGTAAATGCAGATCATTGCCTGGATAATACGCATAGCCTGCAGAAACTGCATGTCGTTGTAATTATCTTTTGTGCAGGCCACACTCCTTTTGCTCCTGGCCTTCCCACCACCAACGTCCGGCTTTGAAGTCTTCGCCGGGCTTGACGGCACGTGTGCAGGGCTGGCATCCAATGCTGGCGAATCCACGTTCATGCAGTGGGTTAAAGGGAACATTCTTTTCCCTGATGTAGTTCCAGACATCCTTCTCTGTCCAGTCAATGAGCGGGTTGATCTTGACCAACCCATTTACCTTGTCCCATTCCACCAGTTTCGCAAAAAAGCGGCTCACCGTCTGGTCCTTGCGCAATCCACATATCCAGGCGTCCATACCGCTGAAGGCCCTTTGCAGGGGCTCCACTTTCCTGATCCCGCAACACATTTTCCGGTTTTCAACACTGTCATAGAAGAGGTTGATCCCGCGTTCCTTGACCATGGATTCTACCTTGCTGTTGTCTGGAAAATACACATCAATCTTGATGTCGTATTGCTTATTGGTATCGTCAATCAGTGTATAGGTTTCGGGGAACAACCTGCCGGTATCCAGCGTGAAGATCGTAGCTTTCTTTTTTGTCCGGGCGAGCATATCAGTGATCACCTGGTCCTCTGCCCCCAGGCTGGTGGCCTGGGCAATGCGGTTATCAAATTCTTCAATGAAGAAATCCAGCACTTCAACAGGATCCTTTTCTGACAGTTCTTCGTTCCACTTCTCGATCTGCGCTGTAAGTTCTTTCGTCAATTCCATTTTAATAAATTTCGTCATAAAGATAACTTTTGTCCCTGTCCGGGCAATAACAGGAATAAAACATTCCAGGAGGCAGATGGTTTAAATGTGCCCTGAATTATACGTGACCGGTTACTGATCCAGCGAATAATTACCGGAATCTGCCATATCAATCCAGGTGTCCCCGGTATGATCAAAAGTGATGATCCGGTGCTTCTTTGCAAGTTCGAGGTAAGCTTTTGTGATGGAAAATGGCTGCTCTTGCGGCAGGTAGTTGAAAATTCCGGGATCTGCAAGATGGATTCCGGAAAAAGCCACCGCATGCAACCCTGGCATATGCCTGGCAATAATCTCCTCCCCGGTGTTGTTATTCCTCCAGCCACACAACAGCCCATTCTCGTCGATGAGGAGGTTCCGGCTGGTGGCACGGTCGGAGACCGCAAGTGTTGCCAGCGCATCATTGTCCAGGTGATACTTCTGCAATGCAGAAAGGTCTGTATCGGAATAAATATCAACATTGTGAACGAGAAACGGACCATGCCCATCCAGGTGTTTTCGTGCATGCATGATACCGCCTCCCGTATCCATCAATTGTTGTCTCTCGTCAGATATCCGGAAGTCGATCCCAAAGTATTTATGCTCCTTAAGGAAGTCCGTGACCTGGTCTGCATGGTGGTGCAGGTTGATCACCACCTCCGTGATTCCATGTGCTGCCAGGTGATCCACCACGTGCTCGAGCATGGTTTTTCCGCGAAATGACAACAATGCTTTTGGCGTGGTATCCGTCAGGGGACGCAACCGTGTTCCCAGTCCGGCTGCCAGGATCATTGCTCTCGGGCTCATTTTATGCTATTTTTCTTGGTTTACAGGCCCATTTTTCCCTTGAGACCTCTTCACCGCATTTTTTACAATAATACCTTGCACGATGACCTTTTGATTTTTTCCTGATTATCTTGAGATCGCTGCACGCTTTCTTACTCATTCGGACTGTTTTTGAAAAGAACAGTTCAGACTGCAAAATGTTTTACACTTCCCTGTCCAGTTCACGATGGATCTCGATCACGCGCACATTCTGCAGTGATCTGCACCATTTTGCAAACTGATGTGACATATACACGGAACGATGGCGCCCGCCGGTACAACCAAAGGAGAACATGAGGTTCTTATATCCCAGTTCCCTGTAGGCATTGATAGCAGCATCCGCCTGGCTTTTGACTGAATCCAGGAAACGTTCCACCTCAGGGTCCTTTTCAAGAAATTGCTGTACCTCCTGGTCAAAACCGTTGAGCATTTTCAATTCCTCGCACTTCCCGGGATTGGCCAGGAACCGGCAATCATATACAAATCCACCCCCATTGCCTGTAAGGTCGTCTGGAAGTGGCTTCCGGTAGGAGAAACTATAGATGGTGAGCGTCAGTCCGTCAAAGATTCCGGGCAGCTTCCTGTAGGCATCTTTCGTTTCCACAACTTCATTCAGAAGACTTTTAAAATACACTGACACGCCGTTTTCATGCACCTGATCCAATACTTCTCCCAGGTTTTCCAGTCCCATGGGAATACTTTGCAGGAACACTGCTTTCTTCTCCACCATGCCGCGCAATCCATAGGCACCGAGTGCCTGGAGGATCCGGATCAGCGCAGCCAGGTAAAATCCCTTCATGAATTCCGCCCGGTCGACATCGGCGTAGACAGATATTGACTCAATATACAGATCAATGATCCCGGACCGGTCGCCAGGCGACAGTGCTGCCTTTGATTCGTAAATCAGCGAAGCGAGGTCGTATTGTAAAGGGCCTTTTCTTCCTCCCTGGAAATCGATGAGCCAGGCTGCACCCTCATGTATCATAATGTTCCGTGTCTGGAAATCCCTGAACATGAAATGGTCCGCCTTCAGTTGTCCAAAGTGATCCGCGAACTGCTGAAATGCATCTTCGAGCAGCTGCTCGTCGAAAGGAATCCCGGAAGGTTTGAGGAAATAGTACTTGAAATGATTCAGATCCCACAGCACCGATTGCCGGTCAAACGAAGGCCTGGGAACGCAGACTGAATAATTGATCTTTTCATGGGCCCTGAATTGAATTTTTACCAGCTCTTTCAGCGCTGCCGTATAATAATTCATTAATTGGGTGTCGAGCTCCGGGGAGTCCCTGTTCACCACCATTTCATGCAGCCGCTGGTCGCCCAGATCGGTTTGCAGGTAAAAGTGCTGGTCGGTGCTCACCGCCAGCACTTCCGGAACGAGAATGCCGGTGTCCCTGAATTTTTTTGAAAATTCGATAAATGCCTGCGTTTCTTTTGCATCCGGGGAAATCGTCCCGATCACGGATTCCGATCCCCGTTGAATCCTGAAATAGCGGCGTGTTGAAACTGCTCCCGGGATCTCCACGACCCGGTCCGGGGTTTTCCCCATCAGTTCACGATATAACCGAATAATCTCCTGCATACATACTGGGTTTCCTGCGCTAAGAAATTATCTCCTGTTGCGCGTAAAAGCATAAGTCATGGCCACCGTCCGGTAAATAATATGGCCAAATTTAGTATATGGAAGGTAAATAATCACAAACCAGACACAAACAAGGTGAAAAAAATAAAAATGGTATGCGTAAGACCAATTCAAAAACCGGGCGGCCTCAACCACCGTCCCGGACAACGTAAGCAGAAAAAGTGCCACGAGGAAAACCCAGTCAGAATAACTGCTGCGCTCCGTACCTTCCTTCTTTAATATCCTGTTCACGATCATGATCCCCAGGCCTGTAAACAGCATCAGGGAGGCAATATTACCGAGGATCTTAAAAGGATTCGCCAGGGAAAGCGGGTATTTGCCAGTTATGGCAGCATAGATCGCATACAGCGTTACCACCAGCAGGAGAACGAAACCGTAGAACACAAGGAAATGAGCTATTTTCCTGCTTCGGTTCTCTTCGCACTTGCTGAACCTGGAATGCGCCAGGATCTCATCCTTTACCTTCCAGAAAGCTGACCAGAAGCCGCGCTTTTTTCCGGGAGTACTAATAAAATCAAACGTATTCAGATCCTTCCAGTAGCGCGTTAATCCAACCGCTGCTAAAGCATATGAAGTCACTGTAAGCAATGTGAATGAAGTGTTCAGCCATCCATGTGGAAAAAAAAGCGCGTAGTTCACCGGTCCTCCAGGAATGGTGAGTGTGCCTGCCATATAGATGATTCCCGAAATAATAACTGCCGGGATCAATATGGCAATGGGGAGCATTGAGGGGCTGGCGAGCAATTTGCCCATAAAACCAGGCGTGGCGTATTTCCTGTAGGTCGCGATCCGCGTGGCCGCGAGCACATCTGCGGGGTTGACTCCCCGGGGACAGTGTGTACTGCAATCGCCGCACTGGTGACAGAGCCACACATCGGGATTGCCCACCAGTTTATCCTTCATTCCCCATCCCGCATAGACCATCTCTTTTCGGGGAAAAGGTTGCTCATCCGGAGAAAGGTTACAGACCACCGAACAGGTACCGCATTGCATGCAGGTACTGAGAGATGCACCGCTGATCTGCTCGATCTCCTTTTTGAATTGTATGTCAGGTTTCAGTTCTATCATACTTCCCTTTAAAAAACCTTCAAAACACTTTAAATTTTAGATCATTACCCGTATTTCCGCTACTGTATTGCATTTTTACATATCCTTGAAAGGATTGGGCCCCATCAGGTCCACCTCCTCCATATAATCATCAATATGTTTGATGATCTTCTGATAATCCGTTATTTCAACAAATTCGGTTGAGATGCGCTCCGGTTCCAGCATCATCGAAGAGAGGGTCTCCTCGTAGATCTCGCTGCGTTGCTCCGTCAGTTCACTGCCGTGGAT
>CAZOXI010000288.1:0-5068 GCA_964583445.1 uncultured Bacteroidaceae bacterium
GCCATTCCGGACCTCGGGTGTTATAGGTAACAAAGGCATAATCATCTTTGATGGTGACATGCGTTGCCTGTAATGTGTCACCTTCATATACCGGGGGATTAACCTCGGCCTTTAGTTTAAAGGCATAGTTTTTTGTCAGGTCGATTTCCGGAAATTCAGCAAGTCCTTTCCTTAATGTGGAAGCTTCCTTATCCACAATCGGCACGATTTCGTTTTTGTAGGTGATCCTTGCTGCCAGGTCGGCACGATTCCCATTGATGAGCAGATTCCCGATCTGGACATAGTCTTCACCGGGCTGATCTTCCGGCAGGGGATCTTTTTCACAACTGAACAGTGCAAAAACGGCAAAGGGTAACAGGATAATGAGACCAATATTTTTCATAACATTTCGATTAAGTTTGAAACATCGAATAATAATACCTGCACAGCAAAAAATTCGGATGTCATTATGACACTTTTTTCTTTTTACTTATATTTTCAGGTAAAGTTGCAATCTGTTGAAAAAGTTTTGATATATGACATGATTTTTGGCACGAACAGAATGATCCATAAAAGGATTGCAGAATGATATACAGCACAGGCATATGTTTATTACATTTATCCGTTCATCAAATAAATCCTATAGAACCTGGCAGCAAAATGACCATTCAATCCTTTGATTCTCCATATGGTGAACTCATCATCGGGGTGTTCAGGGAACAGCTGGTACTGTTTGACTGGAGGTACAGGAAAATGAGAAGTAGTATTGATGACCGCATCATGAAAGGTCTGGATTGTTCTTGTGTTGAAGGAGACACTGCCCTGATCAGAAATACAATCCGGCAACCCGAATCCATTTATTCAGTGATCCTGAACCCGGCCTTCTGCAGGTGTTTCCAGAACTGGGGGTAGGACTTGGTGACCACCATTGGATCCTTTATACGGATATGCCCCAGGACAAGTGCCGCAGGAGCAAAAGCCATGGCCATCCGGTGATCATGGTAGGTTTCGATGACCGGGTCGGAATCCGGTTCACAGCACTGTTTGTTCCAGGCAAGGAATGAGCCTTTCCGGTCAGATTCAAGTACGTACCCCAGTTTTTTAAGTTCATTCTGCAGTGCCCGGACCCGGTCCGTCTCTTTGATCCGAAGGGTCTGGGTTCCGGTAAACATGAACGGAATACCTGCCATGCACAGCGCCACAGCCATGGATTGCACGATATCGGGAGAATTGGTAAAGTCGTAGCTGAAAATTCCAGGGTGGATCCTGGCCAACCGTGTCAGGTCAAGTTGTCCCCGACGGAATTCACTCACCAGTCCCAATCCGTGAAAAATGTTCACCAGTGCACTGTCGCCCTGCAGGCTGTCATTTCTCAGGAAAGAAAGCCGGACCCTGGCGTGCTCTTCCAGCAGTGCCATGACATACCAGTACGAAGCACCGCTCCAGTCTGACTCAACACGGTAGTCACCCACCGCGTAAGTTCCGGGAAGAACGGTGATCGTATCCTTATCCCACCGGTATTGAGCGCCATTATCAGCCATCAGCTCCAGGGTCATCTTCACATAGGAGGAGGATACCAAGTCGCCCCCAATGCGGAGGACAAGTCCCTGCTGCATCGTCGGCGCAATCATCAGCAGCGCACTGATGAACTGACTGCTGATCCCGCCATCGATGTTGATCTCTCCCCCTTTCATGCGGCTGCCATGGATCTCCAGGGGAGGAAATCCTTCATTACCGGCATAGCTGATCTCCGCACCAAGAATTCTCAATGCGTCAACCAGTGGACCGATGGGTCGCTTCTTCATCCTGTCAGAACCTGTCAGTATCACTTTCCCGGGCCGGCTACTGAAATAGGCGGTCAAAAACCGCATGGAAGTACCTGCATGTTCTACGTCCTTCAGCTCATGGTTGGATGAAAGTGCTTCCAGCATCACGCGTGTATCATCACTGTCGGAAAGATTCTGCGGTAGTTCTCCGCTCCCTGCAAGTGCATTGATGATCAGCAACCTGTTGGAAATACTCTTGGAAGCAGGCAGGCGGACAGCCGTCTTCAGGATAGTGGCAGGTCGTGATATCTGGTAAATCATGCCCTAAAAATAATAAAAATGCCCTGAATTAACATACGCAATTTCACTAAGAGCATAACGCAGCAGGCGGACATGAGGAACAGCTAACCAGATTGTTGCCGGGAACAAATGTGACCGGAACACTGGTCCCTGGATCTGCGACTGAGGTACAGTTGTGGCTGGAGGATCATGTTCGCATGCAAGGCTTGCGAAGTCGCGAGATGCGCAGTTTACTCCTGTAAATGAGCAATATCGCGACGAGCGTAACGCAGCAGGCGGACATGAGGAACAGCTACCAAATGTTGTAAAACCTGTTTAGCATGTGCTGATAAGATATTAAATTGCGGGCACGAAAAATGACCCCTCAAAATGCTAGATTTTACAGATACAAAAACAGCTTTTTCGATCAAATCCAACAGGGATATCAGTCGGGCATATTTGATGTATAAACTGATCTCCTATCCCTGGCTGGTAAAAATGGCCAACCCGATGATCAGGTTCGCATCAGCCATCCGGTTTCCCATTAACTGGATTGTTAAACCCACCGTGTATGCGCAGTTTTGTGGCGGGGAAACGATCAATGAGTGTGCCCCGGTGATCACAAAACTGAAAAAGGGCGGTGTCTATTCTATCCTCGATTATTCCGTGGAAGGATCCGAAGAGGAGGAAATAATTGAACAGGCTTTGCAGGAGACCCTCCGGGTGATTGATTATGCCGCCTCCAACGAAAACATTCCATTTACAGTATTCAAACCCACTGCATTTGCCAAAAGTGATGCACTTGAGGTGCTCAGCATCTCACACAGCCCGGATGCTGAAAGTGTGAAAGAGGGAGACAAATTCAGACAGCGTGTGCAGAAGCTCTGTGAACGGGCACATGGGTACGGCATCCCAATAATGATTGATGCCGAAGATTCCTGGTACCAGGAGATCATCGACCAGGTGGTCATGGACATGATGGCCATCTACAACAAGGAGAAACCTATTGTATTCAATACCTACCAGATGTACCGCCACGACCGGCTTGAGCGGCTGAAGCAGGACCATGCAAGAGCCAGGAAAGAGCAGTTTTATATGGGAGCGAAATTTGTGCGCGGAGCCTATATGGAGAAAGAACGGGAAAGGGCCGAAGAGATGGGATACGAAGATCCTATTCAGCCCGACAAACCGGCTACGGACCGGGATTACAACCTGGCGCTTAAATATACACTGGAAAACATTGACGATTTTGCAGTCTTCAACGGGACACATAATGAAGAGAGCAGCCGGTACATGGCCGAACTGATGGATGAGCTGAAGATTCCGAGGAATGACAACAGGTGCTGGTTTTCACAGCTGTACGGTATGAGTGACCATATCAGCTTCAACCTGGCCAGGGAAGGATACAATGTGGCGAAATACGTGCCCTACGGACCGGTGAAATTTGTACTTCCCTACCTGATGCGCCGGGCCGAAGAAAATACCTCGGTGAAGGGCCAGACCAGCCGGGAGCTGATGCTGTTAAAGAAGGAAAAAGACCGTCGTAAAAAGTAAAAACGACAGCACAGCAGAAGGATGGAACCGTTGAACCGCAGAAAAGCAGGAATAACCTGAAGATGCCATCACAGGAAGATGGAGGAATTTCTTACCTTTGTCATAACAGTAACAGGAATGGTGCATGAAGATCGATAACCAAAGGAACATATACAGGATCTGGCTGAGAAAGCTGGTATTTACCATTGTATTTACGATTGCCATCCTGGCCATTGTTTTCCTGAATATATTCGAGCAACCTGGAGCACCCATTACAAAATACCACCTGGTCATTGCCATTTCACTGGTCTTTATTGCGATCAGCATCATTGGTTACCTGCGCAACCCCTATTATTTCTATTTTGACGACATCAATGATGTGCTGGTGTTCAGGTACTACCCGGTGGGACTATTCAACAGCCGGAAGAATTCCATCCAGATTCCCAAGCAGCATTTCATGAAATTTGAAACTGAGAAATTTTTTCTTGGTATGGAGGAAAAACTGATCCTCCACCAGCTATACAGGAAAAAGGTGGCTAAATACAAGCCCATCAGCCTGTCTGCAGTCGATAAGGCAGACCGCGAAAAACTAAAAGCGGTCCTGGCCCGCTACAGTAAGCAGAAATAAACTTCCCGGATATTCAGCCGATATTCCAATCACCTGTCACATTAACAGGTGCCTGCCTGGTTGTGCTTTGCTGCAACAATAAGTGAAAGGCAACCAGTGTTGGAAAAGGATCACCATTAATTCATAATCTACATGTCAAAAGATCCGCTTGTATACCAGTTGGGCATGACCATGATCCCGGGTATCGGGGCAATCACGGCCCGGAAACTAATTGCATATGTAGGTGCGCCTGAGGCTGTCTTTATGGAAAAGCCTGGTACGTTGAGGCAGATTCCGGGAGTAGGTCCGCACCTGTCAGCCCAGGTTGCTGCAAGGGATCTTATTGCTGAAGCAGAGGAGGAGATCGCAAGGATGAATAAGTACGGCGTCTCTTGTGTATATTACCAGGACGAATCCTATCCCTGGCGATTGAAAAATTGCGAAGATGGTCCGCTGCTGCTCTTCTATCGCGGAGCACCAGATTTCAGGCGCACAAAGTACCTGAGCATAGTAGGAACCCGGAATGCCTCCCACTATGGCAGGGAAATGACCGATGCGATCATTTCCGGCCTGGCTGCGAAATACCCCGACCTGGTGATCATCAGCGGTCTGGCATATGGTATTGACATTAGCGCACACCGCACTGCCCTGGCGAAAGGCCTGGATACCTATGCTGTCATGGCGCATGGCCTGCACACGATTTATCCAACCACACATGCGGCTACAGCCTCACGCATGCTCAGACAGGGCGCGTTGTTATCTGATTTTCCTACCACCATGAAGCCTGAACGAAACAATTTTCTCAGGCGCAACAGGATCATTGCCGGTTTGTCGGAAGCCACACTTGTGATCGAGTCAGGAAAAAAAGGCGGAGCACTGATCACTGCCGAGCTTGCCGCCTCAT
>CAZOXI010000289.1:0-2807 GCA_964583445.1 uncultured Bacteroidaceae bacterium
TGGCGCCATGCTATTTGCAACCGGAAGTTCGGTAAGCACAACATTGAATATTTCTGCGGGTGTTTTCACTAACGACATATACAAGAATCTTAAAAGGAATATTAATCAGGATAAATCTAACAAGGAATTAATACGGGTAGGCAGATTAGCCACGGTATTATTTGGAGTAATTACAATTGCTGTTGCACTATCCGTACCTTATATGGGAGGCATCGTGAACGTTGTACTTAAAGTTGCCTCAATTACCGGCGGTGCACTTTACCTGCCAGCCATCTGGGCGCTTTTCTCAAAACGGCACTCAGGTATATCGCTATTCAGTATCACCATCATATCGCTTGTAGTGAATCTTTTTGTACAGGTACTCGCTCCTGCAATAAACAGTGCATGGGATATTACCAGGGCACAGGATACCATCCTGGGGGTTGTTTTTCCTCTACTCTTCCTGATTAGCGTTGAAGTATACCTTTATCTGAAGGGCAGGAACAGCAGCGAGGACTATGAGCACTACAGGGAATGGATGAAAGAACAGGATGCAAAGGAAATATCTTCCGACGATCTTCAGGCGGCCAAAAAGTCGAATAACTACAGTTACAAGGTTATTGGTATAGGCCTGGTTACAACAGGATTGATCATTAACATCCTCGGAGTTTTAGCTAGCTCAGGAAACCTGCTGACTATCATCCTTGGTTCATTTATCGTGCTGGTCGGTATCCTTATCTGGAACTATTCGAGGAAGGCCAAAAGAGCCCTTGCTGCCTGAGAACTTTTCCAATAAACATAGAAGCACCTTCAAAGAGTTTACTCAGGTATCTTTTTCGAAAACGTTTCCGGTAATTTAAACCGTTTTCGGAAACGTTTCCGAAGATTTATATGGCTTTGCACTTATTCCCTAGTATCTAAATATTGTACTTTCAAAGTGTTGTTCAGAGCGATGTTCCGAAACTAATTAGCTTAATATTAGATAGCAACACTTACACAACAAAATTCTAAGCGAAATGCGGAGTTTTAAACGACTAAATATTATTAATCCCTTCAATGTGAATAGATTATGATACAAGAAGGTTTCAGCAATACAAGACACAACAGAACTCTTAATCATAATTATGATGTATGCATCACAGGCGGAGGTCTGGCTGGTGTTTGTGCTGCTATAGCTGCTGCCAGGAATGGAAGTAAGGTAGCGCTAATACAGGACAGGCCAGTGCTTGGAGGTAATTCCTCAAGTGAAATCAGGCTCTGGGCACTCGGTGCGACTTCTCATATGGGTAATAATAACCGATGGTCAAGGGAAGGTGGCATTATCGATGAAATCCTTGTTGAGAATGTGTTTCGGAACCAGGAGGGGAATGTCCTTGTATTTGATACCATCTTAATTGAGAAAGTAAAGCATGAGAGCAATATCGATCTATACCTTAATACGGTTGTTTTTGAGCTCGTGAAAAAAAGTGAAGATTCGATAGATTATATAACAGCCTTTAATCCTCAGAATTCTACACGCTATAATTTCCACAGTAACATCTTTATTGATGCTTCAGGTGATGGAATAGTCTCATATCTTGCAGGCGCTCCATACAGAATAGGTGCTGAAACTTATGAGGAATTCGGTGAGAAGTTTGCCCCAAACGTGGAGGATTACGGTGAGCTGCTGGGACATACTTTATATTTCTATTCAAAAAAGGTCAAGCATCCTGTTAAGTATATACCGCCGGAGTTTGCCCTGAAGGACATAAAGAAAGTTACCAAAATAAAGGATGTTCAGATCGACGACAGTGGAACAAAGTTCTGGTGGCTGGAATACGGAGGCAGATATGATACCATTCATGAAACGGAGGATATAAAATATGAATTATGGAAGATAGTTTATGGTATCTGGAATCACATTAAGAACTCAGGTGAGTATGAAGGTGCAGAGTATTACACTCTGGAATGGGTAGGAACAGTGCCCGGGAAGCGGGAAAGTCGCCGATTTGAAGGAGAGTATATGATTCATCAAAAAGATATAGTGGAGCAGCGCCAGCACTATGATAATATTACTTTTGGCGGATGGGCGATGGACCTGCATCCTGCTGATGGTGTCTACAGTAAGAAGCCCCCGTGTTCGCAGTTTCACTCAAAAGGAATTTATCCAATACCTTATCGCTGTTATGTTCCACAAAAGATAAATAACCTGTTCCTTGCCGGTAGAATAATCAGTGCCAGTCATGTTGCTTTTGGCTCTACAAGAGTAATGCTGACCTGCGCGCATGGTGGTCAGGCTGTTGGGACTGCAGCTGCTCTCTGCATTAAGAATGACATGCTGCCGCATGAGTATATTGAAAAAGACAAAATAATTGATCTTCAACAGAAATTAATTGAAGCAGGACACTTTATCCCATATATAAAGCACGAAAACAAGAATCTGGCTTGCTCTGCAAAAATTGAAACCAGTAGTAAATTAGAATTTAAAGGTTTTAAACCCAGCGGGAAATGGAGAACACTGGATCTAAGTATGGCACAAATTATTCCATGTTATGGTAAAGTTCCTAAAATTAAAATCACGGTAAAAAGTGATAAAGCCACTATCCTGGAAGCAGAACTTAGAGGAAGTAAGAAAAAGTACAATCATACACCTGATGAAACCCTTAAATCATTCTCATTTGAATTAATAAAAGGTGAACAACAGATTGAAATTAACTATCCAAAACCCATAGAGGAATCTGGGTATGTATTTATTTCCCTGCTCAGAAATAAAGATGTATCTGTTGCCCTCTCGGACGAGATGGTGTCCGGCATAGTCTCAGTGTTCAATAAATCAAGCCCTGAGGTAA
>CAZOXI010000289.1:2817-5064 GCA_964583445.1 uncultured Bacteroidaceae bacterium
CAACAGCGGTTACACCCTTGATAGCCATGGCCTCGCGTATTCTGGAATCAAGCTGCCGCTCTATAGTGTTAATCCCAAAGCCATTGGGATTCGCTTCTTTGATAATGGTAAATTCTTCAGTCATATTTTTATGGAAAGCAGATAATGGATAGTGATATCGGAGTGGATGAATTTGAGTTCTGGACACCAATTCGCCGTCCAAATGGACCAAACATGGCTTTCATACTTGAAAAACCACTTCCATTTTATAAACCGGAAAGTATTGTAGACGGGTATTTCAGGCCAATAAATGAACCTCATGCCTGGGCGGCTGAAATGGATGATTTAAATCCGAAAGTCACGCTGAGCTGGAAGGAAAAGAAGGAAATAACTTCTATCAAACTATTCTTTGATACTGACTTTGATCATGCGATGGAAACTTCTCAATGGCCTCATCCGGAAGACCGTGTGCCTTATGTTGTGAAGGAATATAGAATATCGGATGATAATGGAACTCGGTTTAAGGAAATAACGGATAACTATCAGACTATAAACGAACACAAATTCAAAAAACCAATCGTAACAAATAAGTTAGAGATTGAATTTACTAAATGGAACGAAAATGTACCCGTATCATTAATGGGCATAATTTGTAAATAAACTAATCTGCTAAAACTATAAACATGAAAAAGATTTTCTTATTACTCATTACGGCTGTTTTTGCCCTGAACTCCGTTCAAGGTCAGGATATAGCTGTAAAAGGACATATAACTGATGAATACGGCGCACCAATGGTTGGGGTTAGTGTAACCGTGAAAGGAACTTATACTGGTACGATCAGCGGTGGAGATGGTAGCTTTAATATCCAGGTAGACAATGAGAACGACGTGCTTGTATTTTCATTTATCGGGTATAAATCCAGGGAGGTCCAGGTAGCGAACTTGAGGGATTTCACTATTAATATTACTATGCAGCCGGATGTTATTGGAATGGAAGAGGTTGTCGTTACTGGCTATGGCACCCAAAAAAGGGAGAACCTGACTGGCTCAGTAGTCACACTGGATGGTGATGAGCTGACAGCAAAACCAGTACTACACACATCAATGGCGCTTCAGGGAGCAGCCCCCGGGGTAACCGTTACACAGAGATCCGGAAGACCTGGCGGAGATGCCGGAACTATTAGAATTCGTGGTATCGGGACATTGGGAGATTCAGATCCACTGGTTTTGATAGATGGCACAGAAGGAAATATAAACGGAGTTGATCCAAATGAAATTGAAAGTATTTCAGTGCTAAAGGATGCGGCTTCATCTGCAATTTACGGATCCCGCGCTGCAAACGGTGTAATACTTATTACGACCAAGAGAGCAAAAGAAGGAGGTGTTAAGGTACAATATCATGGTTATACAGGCTGGCAGGAATTTACCGGTCTTCCAAAATATGTAGATGGTTACACATACATGGTCAAACAGAATGAAGCACTTGAGAATGTTCTCAAATCACCACTCTGGTCAGAGGAGTATCTGGCTGAATACCAAGCAAACAGCGGTCTTTACTCAGCAGAATACCCCGATGTTGATTTCCAAAAATTATTCTATACAGGATCTGGCCAACAGCAGCATCATAATCTCGGTGTATCTGGCGGGAACGATATGTTGAAGAGTGCTGCGTCTTTAAGCTATATGCAACAAGGAGGTATCATACCAAACTTTAACTATAAGAGATATTCAGTAAGACTGAATAATGACCTGAAAGTATCCGACAGGATACAGGTAAAAGTAGATATGTATGGCAGACTTTCACCGGTACGGGAGCCCCAGGAGGGAGAGTCCGCTACAATAAGAAAAGTGCAGAGGTTCCCTTCAATATTGGCTGTATATCTTCCAGATGGCCGTTATTCAACAAACCTGATGGGATATTCAAATCCATTGGCATCGATGGAATCGGGATTCTCAAAAACAACCTATACAAATTTACGAGGCCTCGCATCGGTGAATATCCAGCCAATAAATGGAATGAACCTGGAATTTATGTATGCACCGCAACTGACCGAGAGCTATAACAACGCCTTTGCGAATCCAATTCCAATGTATGTTGAAGGTACCAGTGAACCCGTTCAGTATGCCCCCTCAATTTCCACACTGAATGAAAGGGTCACCCGATCAGTTACTAATAATTTGCATGCTATATTGAGCTATTCTAAAACCCTGGGTATGCATAAATTGGATGTCCTTACTGGTTATGAACAAATTGATTATCACGAGCACT
>CAZOXI010000290.1:0-5046 GCA_964583445.1 uncultured Bacteroidaceae bacterium
CCGACATGGGCAATATTGAACTGGAAGTAGCTGCCATCGGCATTGAACAGGCAGAGGTGAGGGCCGCAGCCAGGACCACGGTCAACAAGATCGACAGGAGAACCTACCGGGCGGAAGACTTTCAGACGGCACGTGGCGGAACAGCCATCGATGTGCTGGGTAAATTACCTTCTGTAACGGTTACCAGCGATAATGACATTGCTGTCCGGGGTTCGTCCGATTTCGTGGTATACCTGAACGGAAAACCAACCAATACCAGCGTCTCCATTCTCCTGGGCCAGATTCCGGCCGAAAACATCGAGAACATCGATATCATCACGGTCCCTACGTCCCGCTATGAAGCACAGGGTGCAGGCGGGATCATCAATATCACCACCCGGAGAAATACCAGCACGGGTCTTACGGTGCTGGCCACGGGCATGATCGGGGGCACACCCTGGACAAATGACACGGATGTCTTCAGCAATCATGTATTGAACAACAACAGGATCAACGGGGGGCTGACCGTGAACTATAATTTCAACCGGCTGAATCTGCATGGTGCGATCAATTATTCACACCGGAACAATAAAGGAATTGGTGATATCTACACCTATATTTACCAGGACGAGCAGCAACCCAATGCAGGCACCTGGTATATCCTCGACGGGATGGGTGCGCGTCCGAAATGGGACCAGTCCTTTTACACCAATATCGGTGCCGACTACCACGTAAGTGAGCGTTCCGAACTTTCTGCCAACTACCAGTTCTCCAACCGGAACACAGGCAGGGCGGCCCATTATAAATACGATACCTATTTTTCAAACAGTCCCGAGGATGGTCTTCCCATCGGGGGAACGCTATATGAGCTTTACAACCCGAATGACATCCACCGGAGGGGTACATTTCAAAATTTCAGCCTCGATTACAGGTTGCGCAGCGACAATAACGCCCTCTTTACCGCCTCTCTGCTGTACGAAAATTCTGATCTTGAGCAAACCATTGAGAACAAGGAATTTATTTACCTTGGTGATCGCCTGTATTACGACTATTATTCAGATGATCCGGGCGATCCCGTGTTCCACTCCTACCAGTTTGATGGCACTCCCCTGCAGGCCACCAGGATTGCCCTGAATTATCAGAAAGAATATGACAACGGCAATGCACTCGAGTTGGGAGTTACCTCACAGAATGTAAGATTGGACGGGACCTATGAATATGATACCGTGAACATCATTACGGGTCAGTTTGAAGGATACGATTATTTCAACAATACCATTGAGCTGAAGCGGGATATTTATGCTACCTATGCCGAATTTTCCGGCAGCTCGGAAAAGCTTTCCTATATCCTGGGATTGCGTGCGGAATACCTCGATCAGCTGATGACCGTCAGCAGTACCCGTTACTTCGACGAAGCGTACAGCGTATTTGCCGATATCGGCCGTAATTTCAACGAAACAGAGTTTTCGCAAACAAAATTTGACTTCTTCCCATCCCTGCACCTCAGGTACACGGCCGATGAGAAGAACATCATCTCCCTTGCCGCCAGTCGCAGGATCAACAGGCCCCCGGCCAAGGACATGGCTCCTTTCCTCTACCGGCGTCACCAGGAGATCTTTGAAATGGGAGATCCGCTGCTGGAGCCCGAATACAGTTGGAATACCGACCTTTCCTACAACCGAAGCCTTGGTGCACACAACCTGATCCTCACCGGGTTTGTCCGCGCGGCTACCAATGCGATCTACCGTGTTAACCGACTCAACTACGACCTGGCCAATACGGGAGGCGTGCTGCTCAGAAGTTACACCAATGCCGGGAACCAGCTGGCGGCCGGAGGTGAACTCGGGTTCAATTTCTTCTTTTTCAACCGGCTGAAGCTGTTCCTTGGAGGATCGCTCTACCAGTTCTCCGTGGAATCCAACGAAGACCTGTTCGGGGACCAGAGCTCCAGCAGCAGCCTGAACTGGGATACAAAAACAAACCTTTCGTGGGCGATCATTAATCCATTAGAGCTGACGCTGGACTATTCCTACCGGTCGGAAAGCGTTACACCGCAGGGGCGTGACCTCCCCTTTCAGGTACTGAATGTTGCACTTAATTTTACACCCGAAAGATTGCAGGGCTGGAGTTTCTATGCGAAGATGCTCGATGTCACTGGCACCAACCAGTCGGGAGGATACACCGGTGCAACGGCGGGAACTACCGACCTGTTCAGGCGTTACTGGGTGTATGATTATGAAGGACAGATCGTTGAAATCGGCGCCACCTTCACCTTCAACAGGCAGGCGCAGCAACAACAACTGGAAATGATCGGGGATGAGTATTTTTAAATTATTTTTATCCATCTTTAACAAAAACACCAGAATAACCAGGATATGAAAAAACGTATTACAGCTGTGCTTCTCCCATTGTTCCTGTTTGCAATGGCAAGCACAAGCTACGGGCAAACGAAGGTCAGCGGGTTCGTTTACCAAGATCTGAACGGTAATAACATGTTCGATGAAAAAGAAAAAGGGATCAGCGGCGTGGCGGTTTCCAATGGCAAAGAGGTAGTACTCACCGGGAAAAACGGGAAATACCAACTTCCCGTGCAGGATGACAACATTATTTTCGTGGTCAAGCCAACCGGGTACCAACCTGTGACAGACGCGTACAACATTCCGCAGTTTTATTACATCCACAAACCCGGGGGTTCACCTGAACTTAAATATGCAGGAACCCCTCCCACCGGACCGCTTCCCGGAAAAGTGAATTTCGGACTTGTGCCGGTGGAGGAGCCCGATGCATTCAGGATACTCGTATTTGGCGATCCCCAACCCTATACAGCAGAGCAGGCAGACTTTTTTCACCGTGCTGTAGCAGCTGAACTAAAAAATGCCCGGGACGTGGCCTTTGGCATTTCCATGGGCGACCTGGTGGGTGATACCCTCGACCTGTTACTCCCACACAAGGCTGCTGTCCGCGAGGTGGGCATCCCCTGGTACAACGTGCTTGGGAACCATGATATCAACTTTGATGTGGAACATGACAGCCTGAGCGATGAGACCTTTGAAACACATTTCGGTCCTGCTACCTATTCTTTTAACCACGGGAAAGTACATTTTATCATTATCGACGATATCCTGTATCCTGATCCCAGGGGTGAAAGGGAATACTGGGGCGGATTACGCGAGGACCAGTTTGCATTTATTGAGAATGACCTGAAACATGTCCCGAAAGACCACCTCGTGGTGCTGGCATTTCACATTCCGATCAGCAAAAACGAGGTATCCGGTCCATTCAAACCCGAACACCGCAACCGACTGTTCAGCCTGTTGAAGGATTTCCCGCATACCCTGTCGATGTCGGCACATACCCACATCCAGAACCAGGTATTTTTTTATGCCGAACATGGATGGCTGCAACAGGGTGCACACCACCATTACAATGTGGGAACTACATCGGGCGACTGGTACAGTGGAAAGCTGAATGAAAAAGGGATCCCCATTTCAACCATGCGGGACGGTACCCCAAAAGGGTATGCCTTCATTAATTTCGACGAAAACAAGTATACCATTGACTACAAAGCATTTGACAAAGATCCGGAATATAAAATGGCGGTCTTCACACCCAGGTTGGTGAAGCAACATACCTGGCCCAACGCCCAGATCGTGGTCAACTTTTACATCGGCAGCCCGCAAGACTCACTTTACTGCAAGATTGATGACGACGAATGGAAAAAGATGCGGTACAGGCCGGTCCACGATCCGTTTTATGTGAAAGAAATCGTCGACTGGGATTTTTCCGACACCCTCTTCCCCGGCAGCAGGCCCTCCAATCCTGTTGAAAGTTCACATACCTGGACCGGGCACTTGCCTACCGACCTGGCGGAAGGAGAACACACGGTCTACATCCGGACCATCGATATGTTTGGACGGGAGCATACAGCAAAGCGAAGCTTCAGGGTTGTTGCATGGTAGGGCTATTTACTGTTCCGGCCCAACAATTTCGCATTGAAATTGGCTGTCGTTTCAATACCTGCTCCCAAAAAACTATGTTAACACCCATAGCTCCTTTTTAATAATCATGGATCAAGCTCGGATTTACATGTTAGAAGGCCATATTCATGGCAAATTCCAGGATAAAAACATCATCATTCGATAGTTCAACGTACTTCATTGTTGAACGAAGTCTTTCCAGTTCATTAACGAATACATCCGATTTTAAAGCAATAATGGCACCTGAACCGGAAGTATTGCCCACCGGAATCACCTTATCTTTTAACGCTGCGGGTATTAATCCGATGGTTACTGCACTTTCTACTTTGATGTAATTTCCAAGGCCTCCGGCAAGGTACACCGCGTCCAATGCGTCGACTGATAGCCCGGCATGGAACATCAGTGTTTTGATCCCTGCATTCACTGCACTTTTGGCAAGTTGAAGTTCACGGATATCAGCTGGTGTGATTACGATCGGATTGCCTGTCCTGGTCTCTCCGGAGCCGGCCACTTCATAATCCGATTCCAACACCCCATCTTTGTCGACAATGCCTTTTTCTATCATAAAAGCGACCAGGTCAACCAATCCGGAACCACAAATTCCGGCAGCCGGCTTGTCCCCGATCGTCCGATATCCGTTTAGAGGACTAAATCGGTGGATGGCGCCATCGAATGCCCCCATTCCATGTTTAATAGCAGCCCCTTCAAAAGCCGGACCGGCCGCAGTAGCACAGCAGTAAGTTTCACCTGGTGTAACCAAAACCAATTCGCCATTTGTCCCAATATCAACAAACAGGTAATTCAGATGATGTTTTGGTGGAGCCAGGGAAGCAACACCGGCAAGAATGTCTGATCCAATATAAACAGATACTGAAGGCATTACCTTCAGATATCCGTCGGTATTCCCTCGCAAACCCAATTCAGAAATCCTAAGCTCTTGGGTATCTGAAAATACCGGGGTGAATGGAACAAAAGCCAGCGTTCGCGGGTCCACACCCAGGAACAGGTGAAGCATCGTGGTATTTCCCGTTACGACAATTTTCACCAGGTCGCTTTCTGATACCTCCTGGGTTTTCAAGAAGCTTTGAAG
>CAZOXI010000291.1:0-5040 GCA_964583445.1 uncultured Bacteroidaceae bacterium
TGTCTGCTTCCGGATGTTGGCGCAACCTGTTTTTCAGTGCATCTGCGTCATCAATTACGCTGAGGTTCTTATGCTGAAAGCAATCTGAAACGAAGGATTTTTCAATGACAGGCAGTTGCTTGTGCTTCACCACTTCCGGATTGTAGTATACGATGGCCTTGTCAGCCGCTTCCATGGTGCCGGCATACTCTGGCATGAACGCTTTGTTGAGGCTGCTGAAGCTGTGTAGTTCCAGGATGGCGGTTATTTTTTTCCCGGGGTAGGTCTCCCGGAAACTTTCAAGTGTCGCTTTTACCTTCGATGGTGCATGTGCAAAGTCGAGGTACACCTTTACGCGGTCGGATTCAGCCAGCAGCTCCTGCCGCCTGGCTGCTCCCCTGAAACTTGATATTGCTTCGTAAAACTGCGCATCGGGCAGGCCCAGTTCCCGGCAAACTTCCAGTGCTGCCTGGATATTCTGCATGTTGTGATTGCCGAATACCGGGACCTCCACCTGCAAACCGGGTCCGGCCAGGTAGTTTCTGCTATCTTTATTTTCGTATGGATGGGCAGCATACGGATGGGTGCTGCATTTCAGTTCACCAATTAACTCCTTCAGATGCGGGTCTTCCCTGTACCAGTAAAGCACGCCGTCTTCGCGAATCCCTTCAGCAAATATCCTGAATTGCTCCAGGTAGTTTTCAAAGGTGGGAAAGACATTCATGTGGTCCCAGGCGATGCCGGTGAGCACTGCGATATGTGGATGGTACAGGTGGAACTTGGGACGCAGGTCGATGGGGGAGGAGAGGTATTCATCGCCCTCCAGGATGATCACCGGTGCATCAGCGGTCAGCTTCACCATGGTCTCAAATCCCTCCAGCTGTGATCCCACCATGTAATCGAAGTCAAGGTGATTGTAATGAAGCACGTGCATGATCATGGATGTGACCGTTGTCTTGCCATGACTACCACCGATCACCACCCTTTTTTTGTCTTTACTCTGTTCATAGATATATTCCGGGAAGGACCATATTTTTATCCCCAGTTCCTGTGCGCGGAGCAGTTCCGGGTTGTCTTTTTTCGCATGCATGCCCAGGATCACCCCGTCGAGTTCAGGAGTGATACGCGCTGGATTCCAGACGGTGGAATTGGGCAGGAGTCCGTATACGGCCAGCCGTGACCGGGAGGGTTCAAACACCTCGTCGTCAGATCCGGTGACCCGGAAGCCCTTGTTGTGCATCGCCATGGCCAGGTTGTGCATTACGGCACCACCGATCGCTATCAGGTGAATTCTCATGGAGTGAATTGTGAAATTTGGTAAAACGGAAGAAATCTGACTGTGGTGTTATTAATTTTTGTTTCAGCCTGCGTAGTTGGGTTTACCAGCCAGGCTTCAACTGGGTTGTACTTTTCAATGAAGCTTCTGAAGGATCGCGAGATTGTGAGTTGCTTGATTGTGCCGAATTTAACCTCTACAGGGAGTACCTGGTTTTTTTTGTCAATAATAAAATCGACCTCTGCCTTATCTGTTGTGCGCCAATAGTGAAGAGTCCATCCAGTTCCTGAAATATATTCTTTGAGCAGCTGGTGTACCAGGTTTTGAAAGACAAATCCCATCTGATTATTATCGATCAGGTTCCCCATCACCCCAATGGCAAAATTTCGTAAGCCGATATCCGTAAAATAATACACCGGTGCCTTTGTGATCTCTTTGGTGCGAATTGAATAGTAGGGTGTTATGCGTTGAAGGCTGAATGTTTTTTCGGCATACCAGAGGTATTTTTTCAATGTCGGGACAGAGAGCCCCAGCTGAGTGGAAAGTGATGAATAGTTAATCAATTGAGCAGTCTGGCTCGCAAGAATCTGAATGAGCATTTTGAAAACCTCAGGGCGTTCTATTTTTAAAAGACATACGATGTCTTTCTCAACATAGCTGCTGAATATTTCATCTATCAATTGCAGTTTTTCTTTGCGCTGTGATTCTGTTACTATCCTGGGGTAGCCTCCATAATTTAGGTATTCGTTAAGTAAGGTTGCATATTCTGAAGGGTGCATTTCCAGAAAGGCGGCAAGTTCTTCTGCATAACGATAGTTTGTTTTATAGTCAGCAAACTCCATAAATGTGACCGGCATCATTTCAAAGGCTCTTTTTCTTCCTGACAGGGATTCATGTATCTTCTCCTTTAATTCAAGGCTACCGGAACCTGTAATGATGAGCTTATAGGGCAGATTGCGGTCATAGATACCTTTTAGAAAAATTCCTGCATTCTCTTTACGCTGAATTTCATCAATAAATATATAGCCACTGTTGCCCAGCTCCAGTGCAGCTTTCTTTAGCAGTTTTTCCTGTGATTCAAAGAAAGGACTGTGTGCATCATTATCGAGGTTCAGGAAAAGGACCTTTTCACCTCTGTTCTTAAGATCCTGAATGATCTCCAGTAAGATAGTGGTTTTTCCCACCTGCCGGGCACCAGTCAGAAGCAACATCTCTTTTTTCGGAAGATGGTCGATTAATTCCCGCTTTATGGATCTTTTTATTTGCAAAGCCTGAGTATGAAAATATCGGGTTAAAATATAAGTAAATATATGAAAATATCGGGTTAATTGAAAAGTCAGTGTATTTTTTTCTTTCATGAATGACTTTTCAGGAGCGAAGGGAACTTTGGTTTTGCTACATTTGGAAGATGAAGAATATTCAGGTACTTCACCTTGGTACATTAAGGGTCAATGCCTTTGAGATGATCATGGGCGTTCCGGAGGAGCGTATCCGGGAGCAGTATAATCCTGACGGCAACAACCAGATGCGGATCGGGATGAACGGGTTGATCGTGGAGGCGGGCGACAGGGTGATCTTCTTCGATCCGGGATGCGCCACCTTTCTTTCCAAGTCACTCGCTGAGACATACGACCTGGTAATGGATCAGCCGCTGACAGCTATCGTCGCTGAAGCCGGGTACCATCCGTAGGAGATCACAGACGTTGTCTTTACCCACCTTCATTTCGATCACGGCAGCGGGGCGTTTCTCCGTATTCCCGGCGGAATTGTTAAGGCTTTTCCCAATGCCCGTTACGTTGTGAGCAGGAAGCAGCTCGAAGCCATCGAAACACTGCCGGCGTCGGAGCGCAGCTCATTTTTTCATAAATTGCTGCGGTTTGCCGGGGAGATTATCAGCCTGGAAGAATGGCAGGCAGAGGGGATCAGGTTTTTTGTTTCACACGGACATACAGTTCATATGATTGTTCCTATTCTTGATGCGGGTGACCGTGATGTGGTATTTGCCACCGACCTGCTTCCCATGAAGATCTTTATGGAACCAGGGGCCTATAGTTACTATGATACAGCGACCGCACTGCTTGAAACTGAAAGAAACCAGTTATTCTCTTCGCTGAGACCGAACCCGGAAATAGTCTGGTACCATGAATGATAGATTCTTTTGAAAGAGATCCGGGTGTCTCTGTTTATGTGTAGCTTACATTGCTTTTGCCTTTGCGTGCAATATTTGTAAAAATTCTACAAGTCCTATTACTTCCACATCGTTGGGTAAAGGATACCGATCAATATTGGCATTGACTACCCATTTATGGGTTGCTTTGACATCTTTACATGCATCATAAAATCCACGTGTTAGTTTGGGAGCCATGGTTCGTTTTATTTCAACAGCCCAGATTTCATTATCCGGTGTACGAAGCACCAAATCTATTTCAGCCTGAGTTGCTGTTCTGTAGTAGGTATAATCCCATTTTACATCTATTTGGTTAATAATATTTTCGACCACAAATCCTTCCCAACTTGCACCTATTATGGGGTGCGAAAATATAGTCTCCATGTTTGGTAGCTGGAATAAACTATGCAATATTCCTGAATCGCGGATATATATTTTAGGTGTCTTTACAAGCCTTTTTTTTACATTTCCTGACCAAGGAGTTAACTGTCTTACCATATAGAAATCTGTTAACAAATCTAAATAATTCCTGACGGTGGTATGACTAACTTCCAGGTTTCTGCCAAATTCACTTAGATTAATCTGGTTTCCATGGTAATGAGCCAACATTTTCCAGAAGCGCTTAAGCTGAGTTGCCGAAACTCCTATGCCCATTGATGGTATATCCCGTTCAGCATAGGTGGCAAAAAAATCCCTTCTCCACTCCTGGCTTTCTTCTTCATCAGGTGCCAAATAGCTATCGGGGAACCCGCCTCGCAGCCAAAGTCTTTCCCAATCAAAACTTTCTTTCTCATTCTCCTTTAGCTCCAACAAAGTAAATGGCGTTAGCTCCATGTATCTGATTCTCCCTGCCAGAGATTCAGAAGATTTTTGTAACAGGTCTTTGGATGCAGAACCCAACAAAAGAAAATGACCCGTTCTTTCACCCTTCCTTTTTCTTTCATCCACTATTACACGAAGCAAATGAAACAGATCGGGTTTGCGTTGCACTTCATCGATGATCAGCAATTGCCCTGAGAACCTTTTCAGGTAAGCTTCTGCATCGGTAAGCTTATTAAAATCAGCATCCGACTCCAAATCGATATAGGTTACCGGTTTATCAAGCTTGTTGGATACCTCCAGTGCAAGGGTAGTTTTCCCTACCTGCCTGGGCCCGATCAAAGCAACTACAGGCATTGAATGTAGTGCTTTTATCAACTGTTGAAACCTTTCCCTTTTGATCATATTTCAATGATATTCTACAAAGATAAAAAAAATACCCTGCAAATTGAAAAATACAGTTTCATTTTGCAGGGTATCTTGTTTATAACAGGAGACTCCATTTCTTTCCTGCGAATGAGATCGAAGTCCCAGGCCCGAAGATCACGATCACCATTATTTCTTCTCCCCAATGCTTTTCCCCAGACAGATTGACAATAAAAAATATATCTCTTAACTTGTATGATGAATTATCCCGGTCGCTGCTTCGGCAGGCAGACCGGGGAAATAATAAAAGCGTCGATCATTATCAGACCATCGCGATGATGCTGGATTTATGTTATAGAATATCTATACGGAATCGCTGGCACACACTCAGCATACTTCTATTGTTTCTCTCTATAATCCTCAACGCCCAGCC
>CAZOXI010000292.1:0-5033 GCA_964583445.1 uncultured Bacteroidaceae bacterium
GGGTTAAAATCATCTCCAGTACGGAAGCGGTAGCCGTGTTCGATTTCCGGGAAAAACCGGAAGGGTTGTATGATATTGTTGCAGAAAAGCAGGGTGGCGAAATCACAGTGCTGGAGGATTATTTCACCGTTTTTGAAGGGTCACCACCCAGTCCGTGGACAAGTATCAATCACTCTGTAAGAACGGAACTGATCAATAAGAAGTTTTATGTCAACGTCGACTTTGGAAACTATTCCTACGTCAACGGGTACGATTACTGGCTGATCTTTGCCATCGCCACTGAATCAGGAAACCTTGACAATCTCTATTCCAACTATATTGGTTCTTCCGAGGAGGATATCATCGCACAGCTGGAAGACAATCCAAATCCCACGGGGGATTCGCTTTACGTGGATATCGACAGTATCAGGTATTATGCCTACTGGATCCCGGTGCTTCCCCCGAGATCGCAGACTACTTTCAGCTATATCATAGACAGCAAAGAAGAGGACTTTATCCTTACGATGGCGAGGCTATATCAGCAACCACTCAGTGTTTTCAGTTTTGAACAGGACATCGACTATGTGGGTCAGAGTGTCACGGTTGCAAAAATAATGGATGAAATATTTGACGGAACAACAAGTATCAACAGCGGCCTCCTGGATACCAACCTTAAAAAAGCAACTGGTTATGGTACAACAGGTGCAAAGAACGACGATCTGAGATGCGAGGACCTGAATATCCAGAAGGTAGAAATGGAGATCGCCCATAATGTACAATCCTACGCTGAATATGTGCACGGGGGTGCAAAGGCCACCGCTGGTGCTAGACATCTGGGTGATGCGGTGGTAAAGGGGATCAATAGCAAGAAAAATGCCTTCAAAGAGGATGTTGAGGGTGCATTTAATGTACGTGAGAATGCTCAGGAGGCAGGTAAAGATTTTCTTAAAAACAAGCTGGATAATATGGTAAGAAAGGATGAAGGCATCCTCGAAAACACGAAAGAACATGCCAAGGAATTTTACAATTCGGTCAGCCCGTTTGAAAAATTACGCGAGGCCGTGAAGCCCGAGGAAGTCCCCTTCGAAAAGCTGCTAGATAAGACTTTCAGCTGTATTGATCCGGGCAATGTTCAAAAGAATTTTGAGAAATGCTACATTAAGACCTATCACAGAACTCTTGACAGAGTCACCTATGCTCCGGTCAAGTCTGAGGGGTGCAACCATCCGCCGGGAACGTTTGGAAACGGCGGCACCAACATAGTGGAATCGAAAGATCCCAATGCCATCATCGGGCCTGCTGGTGTTACAGATGCGCAATTGGTTACGAAGAATGAAGATCTGCAATATACGATCCTCTTCGAAAACAAGCCCGAAGCTTCTGCCCCTGCCAGGTTTGTGGCCATCGATAATGACCTGCCTGAGGGCCTGTCCCCGCAATCCTTCGCTGTGACATCATTTGGATTCGGTGATACCGTTGTCCAGGTGGAACCCACCAATCGGCTGACCTACAGGATGCAACTGGGTAAAACCTACAATTACCAAGAGCTTCAGTTGGTTGCCGGGATTGACATTGTTAGTAACAGGGCATTCTGGCGGTTTTCAACCATCAACCCGGAAACAGGGAACCTTACCACGGATCCGCTGAATGGATTCCTGCCACCCAATGACAGTACGCGCATTGGAGAAGGTTTTGTCACTTACAGGATCAAAGTGGATCAGCAAACACCCGGCGGAACCGAAATTCTGAACCAGGCGGAGATCATTTTTGACCAGAACGAAGTGATCGCCACCAATGTCTGGAGCAATACAGTAGCCAGTTCGGATCCCGTCAGTATGGTCAATGAACTTCCTGAAACAACCGATGACAGTACATTTACCATCACCTGGGAGGGACATCCCGGCGCTACTTCAGCAGGCATACGCGGGTATGACATCTATGTGGCGAAAGATGAAGAACCCTATACCCTTTTGCTGGAGAATACTGTTTCCGGCAGCACTTCCTTTACGGGTGAAAGCGGCTCCATGTACAGCTTCTATAGTGTGCTGCGGACATTGGATGGTGTGACTGAAGCGGCGCCGGAAATGGCCGATGCCGTAACGACCATCCTGGCGGTGGACGACACGACGGGGAACGACACAACGGAAGTCAGTGTAGATGCATTTTTAAACGGATTAGAGGAGGATGAACTGTTCACAAGGATCTATCCTGTTCCTGCTAAGGATATACTCTTCGTGGAGTATGCTTCCAATCACCCGGTTACCCTCAGGTTGCTGGATCTGAACGGAAGGGTCCTGCAGGAGAAAGTTCTTCAGCGCTCCGCGGATGAACTCCGGGTACAGATTGATCTGAGCAGATATATGGAAGGGGTAATGATCCTTGACATGGACAACGGGCATACCAGGAAATGGACCAGGGTGGTGAAATATTAATCACCCACCCGGTCCATATCAACCGGAATTACCGGCGCTCCCTGCTTTAAAGGTTATGGAAATGCAGCTCGATCCAACGGCTTTGGATACCCTGCGGTTATACATGCCAGCATCGGGAGCACAGCATTATGAGATATTTATCGTGATGCTTATCTTTGTTAGCCTGTAAGACGAAAACCATGAAGTGCTTCCACTCCCCATTCCTGGCTGCTGCCGCAATGCTTGCAGCACTGACACTGTTTATTTTATCTGCATGCAACCGACAAAAGGAGATTATCTCCGACTGGGATTCCTACCTGGAGGAACATGAGACCTGGCAGAAAAATCGCCTGCAGCGCCTCAAGTCAGAACGCGGATGGCTGAATCTCGCCGGTCTCTTTTGGCTCGAACCCGGAGAAAACACGTTCGGTTCCGACTCCTTCAATGACATCATATTCCCTGAGAGATTCCCTGACTTCGGCGGGTCCATTGTCCTGGATGACACCACCGCTGAACTCATTGCCCGTCCGGAGGTGGAGATCATGGTGGATAGTGTACCTGTAACAAAAATGATGCTGCAGCACGACCAGCAGGAAAACACCACGACAATGGAACTTGGCGGTTACCGCTGGTATATTATCAAACGGGGCGAGCGGTACGGAATCCGGCTGCGTGACCTGGAACATCCGAGGATCAATGCACTGGACCACATTCCTTCCTTTCCATTCGACAAACAATTCGTTGTGAAAGCCGAACTGGTGGAATTCGATTCGGCACGTACCGTGGAAGTTCCTACGGTTATAGATGGATTCAGCGAATACTACAAGGCCCCCGGAGAACTGATTTTTAAAGTAGGTGGGAAAAAACAGACCCTCCTGCCCTTTACAGCAGGCAAGGGATACTTCCTGATTGTAGGCGATGCCACCAATGGATTGGAAACCTATGGCGGGGGACGTTTTCTCTACACGGAAATGATCGACGGCAATAAGGTGATCATCGACTTCAACAAAGCCACCAACCCTCCCTGTGCCTTCAGTCCGTTCGCTACATGCCCATTGCCTCCCCTGGAGAATATACTGAACGTGGAGATCATGGCCGGGGAAAAAGCGGTCCACCTGGATTGAGCTGATGGTAGAGGTAGCTGAGAAAACCACGGTATACCTCGACCGAACATTTCAGAACTGCAGGTCGATAATCAATCTTCGGGCAACTGGTTTGGCTGTGAGAACCAGGATAAAGAAACTGAAGTGCGCCAGTCGTGTGCTTGTGGCGCTTCACAGGCTTGCGCAGCTATATTTAACCCAAAAAAATCTGCGCTAAAACTTGACCGAAGCGGATCTGATTACTGTTTCAGGAATTTTTTGAATATGGCCCCATACCCCGATTCAACTTCCAGGAAATAGATCCCGGCGGGCTGATCTGCAACAGATATCCGGTCGGTCCCGTCGACAACACCCAGGAGCTTTCCGGTCATATCAAAAAGACGGATCCGGTCGATGGCAGCACCATCCGCTGTAACGATCCTGAGCTCATCCACTGCAGGATTGGGCACCACGTTAAACAGACTTGCATGACCATCAGCAGTACTACCGGTAATGGGCATGGAAAAGAGCCGGATATGATCGATGTTCCAGCCTTCATGCGAGGGATCATTCCCGTCGCTGATGAAATTGAATCGCAATAACATGCTATCCTCATAGCCGGACGCTGTTTTTGTCAGGCAATACTCCCATCCAAAGCGCACCTTCGACCATGCGTGCAATTCACCGGAGAATCCATATTCACCATTATACAGGGTGTCTGACTGCGCGTATAATCCCTCCGTTTCAAAATCATCTCCGGGAACGTAACATGCTGAACGGTCCTCGATAATATTAGTCCAGGTTTGCCCACCGTCGTACGAAACATCTATGTAACCTCCATCCTTCCCTTCTTCAGTATCCAGCCGGTGCATGAACTCCAGGTAAACGCTGTAGGGATAATGATCGACATTCTGCTGATTGATCAGCAATGTAAACATGCTATGGTTGTTTGCAGGATAAAATGGTGCTGTGCCAGTAAATACAGAGTACCATCCCGCATAGGAACCGTTGAAAACCAGTTTATTCGGCATTCCAATTTCCCAGACACTGGCAGCTGTGGTGTCAAGCTCCAGGAATCTGGAGGGCTCCTCAAATGTGATAATATCCCATGTATGCTCTTCACGCTGTCCGTAGAGGAGCAGAATAAAAAATAATGTAATCAGTGTGATCAACGTCCTTTTCATCATTGGGGTGTTTTTTTAACACAATGTAGCATTTATCTACCATCCGCCCGCTTCACCTCATACCGCACATTCCCATCGATATCCCGGAAACTGAAGAGAAGTTCCGGCTGCTCTCCTTCTTCCAACAGCTCCACCTGCAGAAATCCGCCACCCCAGTCATCGGTCTGGACGTAGGGTACGGTTAATTCAGCATTGGGATCTGTGGATTTCGGGTCACCCGGGAGTCGGCCCGCACGGGAGTTCTGGTCAATGAACGCGCCACAGCTGAACTCCTCCAGTCCATTGGGATAGATGGAATGATACTGCCAGTGGCGGTCGCCGCAGATGATATAAAAACCATTCCCGATCAGGTCCTGTTCCTCCAGGAAACTGAAAAA
>CAZOXI010000293.1:0-5024 GCA_964583445.1 uncultured Bacteroidaceae bacterium
ATATACTGCACAATATTCCTTCCGGCATTTTCAGGGAAGACACGCTGAACATCATTACCAATGGAGTGGTACTGGATCCAATTGTGTTCCAGCGGGAAGTGGATGCCTTGGAACAGATGGGTGTTAACATTACAAAAAACCTGGTGATCAGTAAAAAAGCGCACCTGATTCTACCCACACACAGGATCCTTGATGCTGCCTCGGAGGCTGCCAAGGGAAAATCCAAGATAGGATCCACGCTAAAAGGGATCGGGCCTACATATATGGACAAAACCGGTCGAAACAGACTCCGTGTGGGTGATATTGAACTGGATTTTGAAAAGAAATACAATGCATTGAAAAAAAAGCATCTCCACCTGCTCAAAATGTACGATTTTGAATTCACCCTTAAAGAGGAGGCAAAATTTTTCGAGGGCATCAGGACCCTGCAGAAATTCCAGTTTGTAGAGAGTGAATTCCTCATTCATAACCTGCGGGAGAACAACAAACGGATCCTTGCCGAAGGTGCCCAGGGAACTTTGCTGGACATTGATTTCGGATCCTACCCGTTTGTCACTTCCTCCAATACCATTTGTGCAGGAGCCTGTACGGGCATGGGCGTGGCACCTTCAGCGATCGGTGAAGTGTTCGGAATCTTCAAAGCCTATTGTACCAGGGTGGGAAGCGGCCCCTTTCCTACCGAATTGCTGAATGATGAAGGGGACCAGTTGCGCAACCTGGGCAATGAATTCGGTTCCACAACCGGACGTCCGAGGCGTTGCGGTTGGCTCGACCTTGTGGCCCTGAAGTATAGCATTATGCTGAATGGAGTAACCCAGTTGATCATGACCAAGACCGATGTGCTTGACAGCTTCGAAACCATAAAAGTGGCCACCGCCTACAAGGTAAACGGTGAAATGACCGACCAGTTTCCCTATTCGCTGGAAACACAAATCGAGCCGGTATTTACGGAATTACCCGGATGGAATACGGACCTTACCAATGTAAGGGAACAGGCCCATTTTCCTGATGAATTAAACGGTTATATCCAGTTCCTGGAAAAAGAGCTGAAAATCCCCGTGAAGTTTGTTTCAGTTGGGCCCGACAGGGAACAGATCATCGAGATGTAACAACCATATGAAAAATCTTATCCGTTTCTTCGAGGAAAACGTTGAACGTTATTCCGATAATCCCTACATGTGGGAAAAGCGTGATGGTAAGTTTCAACCTACTACCTACAGGGAAATGCATCGCCAGGTGCGAAATTTTGCAGCCGGCCTCCACCAGCTGGGAGTAGAAAAAGGCGACCGCATCACCCTGCTGGCAGAAGGACGTGTCAAATGGGTCGTTGCCGAGATGGGAATGTTCTATGTAGGCGCCATCGATGTACCCCTCTCCATCCAGCTGAATGAATCCACCGACCTTATTTTTCGAATTAAACACTCTGAATCCAGTATTGCGGTGGTCTCCAGCAGTCAGGCGCACAAAATAAAGGCCATCAGGCAGGCATTGCCGGACCTGAAAAAGATCATCCTGATGGATCCGGCTGAGCAATATGCGGCGGATGAAATTCCCATGGATGAGGTCATGCAGATCGGCGAGACCTATATTGATCAGCATGCAGAGGAATTCCAGAAAATTTGTGATGCCGTCGGTCCGGATGACATCGCGAACATCTGCTATACCTCAGGCACAACTGCTGATCCTAAGGGCATCATGCTGAGTCACCGGAATTATACTTCGAACACCGAACAGGCATTATCGGTAATGACCATTCCCTCCGATTACCGGATGTTCCTGTTCCTGCCCTGGGACCACTCATTTGCACATACCGCCGGTTTGTTTTCTTTTATGGCCGTCGGCGCCAGCCTGGCTGCACTGGAGATGGGCAAAAACAGCTTTGAAACCAGGAAGAATATTTTCAGGAATATCCAGGAGATCAAACCCCACGTAATGTTCAGTGTGCCTACCATCGCCAAGAATTTCAGGAACAATATAGAAAGCGGGGTCAGGTCCAAAAGCAAACTGGTCTACGCCCTGTTCAATGCGGGTCTGAAGGTGGGATATGCATATAACGGCATTGGAAATAATCGCGGAAAAGGATGGCGGGCATTCCTGAAGCCTGTATACGCGTTGTTTGATGCCGTAGTATTCAAAAAAGTAAGAGGCGCCCTGGGCGGTAACATGCAATTCTTCATCGGTGGCGGCGCCCTGCTGGACATCGAACTGCAGCGATTCTTTTATGCCATTGGAATCCCGATGTACCAGGGGTACGGACTTACCGAATCGAGCCCGATGATCAGCATCAATGCACCGGATCATCACAAGCTGGGTTCTTCAGGTTCCATCCCGCAGAACATGGAGATCAGGATCTGTGACATGAATGGTGACGAACTGCCACAGGGACAGAAGGGTGAGATCGTGATCAGGGGTGAAAATGTGATGAAGGGCTACTGGAAAAATGAAGCGGCCACCAAAGAGACCATAAAAGACGGCTGGTTGTATACGGGTGACATGGGATACATGGATGCTGACGGATTTCTCTATGTATTGGGGCGCTTCAAGAGCCTGCTCATCGCGGATGACGGGGAAAAATACAGCCCGGAAGGCATTGAAGAGGCATTCACCGATCAGTCTGAATTCATTGAACAATGCCTGCTGCACAATAACCAGGATCCCTACACTACTTGCCTGGTCCATCCGAATGTTGACGCGTTAAAACGACACCTGAAAAGTAAGGACATCGACCCTGCCTCAGATGAAGCGATCGAGGCGGTGATCGACTTGATCGACCTGGAGGTAAGGGCATACCGAAGCAGCGGCAAATACGGTGATATGTTTCCACAACGCTGGATCCCCACAACCATTGGACTGTTGTCCGAAGGCTTCACCATCGAAAACAAGTTGATGAATCCCACCTACAAGATCATCCGTCCGAAAATCACGGAACACTACACAACGCTGCTGGAATACCTTTACACACCAGAAGCAAAGAACATCAGGAATACGAAAAACATCGGGGAAATACGAAAACTGCTGGCTTTGTAGCAGGGTATTGAACATCGATCCACCATTTCTGAAGATAAGCCGCAGTTGTAGAAAATAAAATAGTATTGCACTTTATGTTACGGTATTAAGTTGAATAAAAGAGTATTGTAATGAATAATCCTGCGCAGGAGCAGATTTAAAAAAAAATATATATGAACGAACTGCCAACCAAATGCGTCCATGCAGGTACGATCAGGGACGAGAAAAACATGGGGATCAACTCCCCTATTTACACTTCCACAGCGTATGCCTTCATCGACCGCGATGAGACGCTCTATCCACGCTATCTGAACACACCAAATGAACGGTCCGTTGCCGAAAAGATCGCTGCGCTGGAGGAAACCGAAACCGCGCTGGTATTCAGTTCAGGGATGGCAGCCATTACAGCTGTCATACTGGGATTGCTGGGATCCGGCGACCATGTGGTCTTTCAGAAGGGATTATACGGGGGAACCTCTAATTTTATTCTTTCCGAGTTGAACAGGTTTGGTATCGGATTCAGCTTTGCTGCAAGCCAGCGGGCAGCGGATATCATGGCAGAAGTGTGCGATCAGACAAAACTTATCTATCTTGAAACTCCTTCCAACCCGCTGCTGAGTATCACCGATCTGGGCGCTGTAGCAGAAAACGCGCAGGCAGCCGGGATCCTTACTGCTGTGGATAATACCTTCGCCAGTCCGGTCAACCAGCAACCTGCAAAGCATGGGATTGATATTGTGATGCACAGTGCGACAAAATATATTGGCGGACACAGTGATATGTGTGCCGGCGCAGTGGCTTCCAGTAAGGTGTTGGTGGAGAAGATCCACAAGACTGCAGTGAGCCTTGGCGCCAGTCTGAATGCGCTCTCGCTTTACCTCCTGGAGAGAAGCCTGAAAACACTGGATGTAAGGGTGCAGCGAATCAATAAGAATGCCCAGACCATTGCAGAATTCCTGGCGTACCATCCTGCGGTTGATGCTGTAAATTACCCGGGACTGCCCGAACATCCTGAGTATGCCATTGCACGCAGGCAGATGTCGGGATTTGGCGGCATGCTCTCTTTTACATTAAAAAACCTTGACAGCATCGCCTTCCAGCAAAAACTTCAACTGATCAGACCTGCAATAAGCCTGGGAGGTGTGGAGTCGCTTGTCAGTTCACCTGCGCACACGTCACACAAGCACCTGGGGGCTGAAGGCAGGAAAAAAGAAGGAATTGCAGAAGAACTGATAAGAATGTCAGTGGGCATTGAAAGTTTCACTGACCTGGTGAGTGACCTGGACCAGGCACTGGACTGAGTATGGTACTGAAATGATACCCCTGGCAGAATGATGTGATGCGGTTGCCGGGTTTATGTAATGATCAGGATGGCAAAAAGAATGATCTCAGGATACAATGACAACGCCCATCAATTGCAGTTTCTCAAGCTGCCAGTTGGGAACGCGGTTTCCGATGATATTCAGGAATTCCAGTGAGTCGACTTCGAACAACGGGGAGATATCGTCGATGTCATTATGACTGAGATCCAGCAGGCGAAGATAGGGTAATTCATTCAGTCCATCGATGTAACTGATATGGTTGTTCTGGAGGAACACCTCTTCCAGTCTCAACAATTGGGCAAGCTGTGTAACTTCGGTCAGGTTGTTGGAAGAGAGATCCAGGATGCGTGCATAAGTACAGTATTCGATCCCGTCCAGGTTCTCGATCTCATATTCCGCCATTTCCACAAATTCAAGATCTGCAAGCAGGTGCACCGGAAAATCCACATTGAGATGACCATAGATCTTTCGTTTCACGGCTGAAAAAAAGCCATGGTCGATGATCATATCCATATATGGATCATAGTCACCCGTGTCCTGGACTTCATCGTTGATATAGGAATATCCACCCGCGGCATAGTCCCAGATATCGCCAAAATCAAAATCCTCTGCGCTGCCGGGGTCCAGACTGCTTCCATTCAGGTTCATATGCTGGACATCCAGGATATGTTCAAACTTCCTCATCCCTTCCAGGTC
>CAZOXI010000294.1:0-4990 GCA_964583445.1 uncultured Bacteroidaceae bacterium
ACGATCCCTGTACGGGTGTCTTTTGAGGGTGCATAGAGCAGTCCGGCTCCCCACCCGATGGTCCAGAGATAGTTCAAATAGCCCGGGATGGTGGTGTTGTAGTACTGAAAATTAATCCCGGCAAACAGGTGTTCAGACATTTGCATACCGTATCCCAGTCCCATGATAAGCTCGCTGTACCCGGGAATGCCGTAGCCCGAGAGTTTCAGACGAAAAGTTCCAGGATCGACAGGCAGGATCCCGCCCGCCGAGGTCACCCCGATCTCTCCGATTGCAAAGGGCCGTGCATGACCAGCAAAATATGCTGCTGAATGGTTCTCCGGAAGGAGCGCAGGATTGTATACTGAGCAACCTTCCTCCGGACCAACAGAGCACACCCCTCCCCGCGCCAGGCTGTAAGCATCGGGGAATATTCCCTGGGCACTACTGCTGAAGAAAAAGGACAAAAAAAAGACCGGGAGCATTATTCCCGGTCTTTGGTTGGCCCACTGCTTTTGCGGGTGGTTCATCTTATGATCTAATTTATCTTATAACTTGTATGCGGTCAACCAGTTTGACATGTAGTAATGGATTGCAAATTTAACTGTCATGTTGATCAACCTCATTGACCGCTGCATCATGGCGATTCAGGCTCATCTTTACTGCTCCATACGCCGTTGAAATATTTATTCTCAATGGTAAGGATTCGCACAACAACTTCTAAAATAATGTTATTGTGTGAGGCAACTGGTTACCTGAAAAATAAGTGATTCATAACTGATCAAAAGACAGCTATTTTAAATGAGGTATACACGAATAAATCAGTTCGTCTTGAACTTGTATTTCACCTCTTTCAGGTCCTCATTGGCCTTGACAATCTTGCTTTCGAGACTAGATTTAAATGCTTCCATCTTTCTCATTATCTGCTCATCACCTGTAGCCAGGATCTGTGCAGCGAGAATCCCTGCATTACGTGCCCCGTCAACACCAACAGTTGCTACCGGTATCCCGGGAGGCATCTGGACAATGGAAAGCAGTGAATCCCATCCGTCGAGCGAGATGGATGCTTTAACCGGTACTCCGATGACCGGCAGTGTCGTGAGTGCTGCGACAACACCCGGCAGGTGTGCTGCGCCTCCTGCGCCGGCGATGATCACCCTGATGCCCCGGTTGTATGCACCACGTGCAAAATCCATGGCCTGTTGAGGTGTACGATGTGCTGAGAGCGCGTTGATCTCAAATGGAATTTCAAATTCGTCGAGGATCTTTGCCGCCTGCTCCATGACAGGAAGGTCGGAGGTGGATCCCATGATAATGCTTACTTTTGGATTCATGTATTGGTCTTTTTGGTTTGTGTTTACTTCCATCATGTTCCGATAATAGCGAGTACCGGGACGAACGTTTCAAATATTCAGTTGAACATGTAACACCAGAAATCAATCGAGCTTCATTGGATTTACAAAATTTCATTCATTGCTAATGGTTGATGTTCTGTAAGAACTGAATCTCGGCCTCCCGGCAGCAAAAATCGGAAAAATCAGTAAAAAAACTTCAAATATCACCAACAATCGTAAAAAATTGAGCAGCAAAATAATTCACAAGTATATATTTTAGTTATAGTATTAACTTACAATATGTTATAAATTTTGTTTTCTCTCAAGGTGCGTTATTCGTCCTCCTTCGTCGTCCTCATGAGCTCCACTTCGTTCCGGTTGTTGCCTCGCAAAATATTTATATTATAAAAGTGCTCGGGCTCCTACGCTAAAGCTCCGGCGACAGCGTGCGAACCTTCATCATTTTGCCTTTAAGCTTCGTTCTAAATATTAACTTCGCTGAGCTCATCGCCAGGGCGATTTCGGTTCATGTTCTTTTGTCATTGCTCCGCTGAAAAATCTATTCCCAATGATGAGGGTTTCATATGCAACAATTCAACACTCCACTTACTAGGCCTGATGACAGGTCATATTTCACTCGGAGGACCTGGTTGGAGTGGGGCCAATGATATGCAGGTCCTTGAAAATGAAGATCATCAAGTAAAGACTATAACAAATGTAAATAAAATATGTCACCTAATGCAAGAAGCTTTCTCCTGACCTTGTGTAAATGAGGATAAAAATGTTAAATTTGTTGCTTTCACATTTTAAAACAGGTAATGTAATCATCCATGTCACAGAAAGGAGAAATCATCCAGGTTATCGGTCCCGTAGTGGATGTAGGCTTTGAAGCTTCAGGCACCGATATGCCAAATATTCACGACGCGCTGGAAATCCCCCGGGCAGATGGCTCGAGACTGGTTATTGAATGCCAGCAACATATCGGTGAACATTCCATCCGTGCCATCGCCATGGACTCCACCGACGGACTCCAGCGGGGAATGGAAGTAATACCCACCGGTACCTCTATCACCATGCCCTTTGGAGAACAGATCAAAGGCCGCCTGCTGAACGTAGTCGGAGAGGCGATCGACGGGATCGGCAAGGTGGACAAAAGCAAGGGGTATCCCATTCACAATCAGCCTCCCGAATTCAGTGACCTGAGCACCGAAACAGAAGTGCTGTTCACCGGGATCAAGGTGATTGACCTGCTGGAACCCTATGCCAAAGGAGGAAAAATCGGTTTGTTCGGTGGCGCCGGGGTAGGAAAAACGGTGCTCATTATGGAGCTGATCAATAACATTGCCAAAAAATATTCGGGAATATCCGTATTTGCAGGCGTGGGTGAGCGGACGCGTGAAGGAAATGACCTGCTCAGGGAGATGATCGAATCAGGTGTGATCAAATACGGCAAGGAATTTGAAAAATCCATGGAGGAGGGATCATGGGACCTGGACAAGATCGACCATGAACTTCTGAAGGAATCACAGGCCACCCTGGTCTTTGGCCAGATGAACGAACCTCCCGGTGCTCGCTCCACTGTAGCCCTTTCAGGACTCACCGTTGCTGAATCCTTCCGGGATGGTGCCGGTGAAGAGGGCAGCGGCAAGGACATACTATTTTTTGTAGACAATATTTTCCGTTTTACCCAGGCCGGATCGGAGGTTTCTGCACTTTTGGGACGGATGCCTTCAGCAGTGGGTTACCAACCAACGCTTGCCACTGAAATGGGGCTGATGCAGGAGAGGATCACCTCTACCAGGCATGGTTCAATCACCTCTGTCCAGGCGATCTATGTGCCGGCAGATGACCTGACTGACCCAGCCCCGGCAACCACCTTTGCACACCTGGATGCCACCACAGTATTGAGCAGGAAAATTGCTTCCCTGGGTATCTATCCCGCTGTGGATCCGCTGGATTCAAGTTCCCGGATCCTGTCAGAAGAGATCGTGGGCAAGGAGCACTACCAGACAGCGCAGCGCATCAAGATGCTGCTGCAGCGTTACAATGAGTTGCAGGATATCATCGCGATCCTTGGAATGGATGAATTATCTGAAGAAGATAAATTGATCGTGCACCGCGCCAGACGGGTACAGCGGTTCCTTTCACAACCGTTCCACGTCGCATCGCAGTTTACGGGCCTTGACGGCGTCTTTGTCTCCCTTGAAGATTCCATCAAGGGATTCAATATGATCATGGATGGTGAAGTGGATAAATATCCTGAAGCAGCATTCAACCTCGTAGGCACGATCGATGATGCCATCGAAAAGGGAGAAAAGCTGCTCGCTGAAACCAAATGATTGAATTTACGTATTCAAGAAAAGAAACAACATGTTGCTGGAAATCATATCACCTGATAAAAGCCTGTACTCAGGAGAGATATTGAGCATCCGGGTACCTGGCTCCAAAGGCTCATTTGAGATCCTGAAAAACCATGCGCCCATCATATCAACACTTGATAAAGGGATGATCAATATTCTTGAAAAGAACGGGGACAGGAGTACATTTAAAGTGGATGGTGGCGTGATCGAGGCAAAAAATAACAAGATCATTGTACTCGCTGAAAGCGCAAAATAAAATTGGTTTCACTTCTTCCCCATGGCTTCTCCTGGTCATTCTCCTGGTCATTGGAACAGCGCGGATGAATGCGTTTGGCCAGGCCGGTAAATCCACTGTAACGTTCTATTCTTCCGACAGCCTGCTCATTACAGCAGATGAATATATCAGTTCAGATACCCTTCCCTACGTCGTATTACTTCATGAACAGGGATCCAGCAGGGGTGAATATGCAACCATCATTCACCGGTTCCGGAAAATGAACTATAATTGCCTGGTGCCGGATCTTCGCAACGGGGGCAATTCAAGCTTTGTGACCAATGAAACTGCCAAGCGCAGCCGGAAAAGAAAATACAGCAAACGTGTTGAAGATATTGAAGGCGATATCCGGGCAGCGGTCCGGTATGCAACGAACAAGTCCGGTCAGCCTATTGCGCTTGTTGGTGCCGGTGCCAATGGATCTCTTGCAATGAAGGCAGCAAAGGAGCTCGATTCCGTCCGGGCCGTCATCGCCCTGAGCCCGGGCGAATATTTCCGCAACAAGTTCAGTGTTGAAGAAACCCTTACCGGTATTGAAAAGCCTGTCCTGGTTGTTTCCAGCCGGATGGAATACCCATATATGGAACAATTGCTCTCAAATGTAGATGATCATTACAAGGAAATATTCAAATCTGAAAACCATGAAGGCCGCAGGGGAACCGCAGCACTGATGAATGAAAATCCTTCACAGGGTGACTACTGGCTTTCCATTCTTCTCTTCTTCAAGGACCTGCAGTAATGGTAAAGTTCCTGGTCATCCGCTTCAGTTCCATTGGTGATATTGTGCTCACCACGCCAGTTGTACGCGGACTGCATCTCCAGGTGGAAGATGCAGAAGTCCACTATCTCACAAAACCCGCGTATGCCTCCCTGCTTACTGCAAATCCTTATATTACCAAGGTCCACACGCTTGCAGCTCATCTTTCCGATACCGTAGCTGCCCTGAAGACGGAAGAATTTGATTATATCATTGACCTGCAAAACAATTTGCGCTCACTGCAAATCAAGCGGGCATTGAAACGGATGTATTTTACCGTCAATAA
>CAZOXI010000295.1:0-4973 GCA_964583445.1 uncultured Bacteroidaceae bacterium
CATTCCATAGAACCGTTTTACGTTTTCGGGCAGTTCCTCTACATCCTTATATATGTTATAATAATCTTCCGGCAGGTTAAGGGGCGAATGAGGGGCATTGGTTGAAATATAACAGAAGAAGGGACGGTCCTTGTTTTTCTCGATAAAATCGATTGCTTCAGAAAAGAAAACATCTGTGCAATACCCCTTATAAGCCCTGGGTTCGCCATTGTGCCAGTAGGTATCATCGAAATAATCGTTTCCCCAATAATCCGGACCTTGTGGGATGCCGCCTCCGCCATGCCTGACAACTTCATGAAATCCCCTGTCTTCCGGGCGATAAGGATAGTTGTCCCCCAGGTGCCATTTGCCAAACATGGCATTTACATATCCATTCTGTGCAAACACCTGGGGGAGGATGACCTCGTCTTCAAAAAGCAATGAACGCCCGGTAATGGTATGAAAAACATTGACCCTGTTGGTGTGTCTGCCGGTCATCAACGCTCCCCTGGTTGGTGCACAGGTGGTTGATACATGAAAATCAGTGAACCTGAATGATTCGTTATAAAAATCATCCAGCCCCGGAGTCTTAATAAACGGGTTGCCATGACAGGCAAGGTCACCCATCCCCTGGTCATCTGTTATTACAATGATCACATTCGGTTTTTCAGATGATCCGTTCTGCCCCTGGGCAGTTGATAACAATGCAAAACAAAAAGTAATAAAAAGTGCTAAACCTTTACCTGATTGAAATTTGGAGTTTTTTCGCATGATAGCATTTAATTTGATTGAAAAATTCGTCAATTATATTCAGATTCACGCTTCCGGACCAGGATTTTAGAATAAAATCAGACCAGGCTTGTTTATATCGGTATCTGTAAAACTATTTTTCGAAGCTGCATTTCAAAACAAAACTAATTCCCCGTTTTCAAAAAACCTAATTTTTATCTCCCTGTTCGTTTTAACCATTAGTAAGCAGCAATGCAGCAGATAACTAAACGATTAAATGAGATAATGAACAATTTTACTTTGAGATTTTCTTCAGCCTTAACCTCGATGGGTATGAAACGACATTGGACGCAGATCCAAAAATGCAACTTTTCCAACGGGAAATGAACGATGCCTGTGGGTTGCCACACCCAATAATGAGCCTGCAGATTAAATCTGTTAACTGAAAAAATTATGGATAGGTTCATTATTCCAATCACACAAAAATGATGATATTTACAATCCAGGGAAGACTACAGATGAAAAACATGCCCCATTAAACTGATATTTTATGCATAGACGCAATAGCCTATTAACCATTCTGACGAAAACAGAAATCCCATTATTCCTGCTTTTGGCCTTCACCTCCTGCAACAATCCACAGGAACAAGGTATTCCGTCTGATGATGCCGTGGTGGACCTGGTCGAACCGCTCGTGGACGCGGCGAATTCCCGCTGGTTCTTTTTCAACTCTGCCACGCGTCCCTTCGGGATGGTGAACCTGAGCCCCGACATGATCATCAACGGTGCCTGGAATTCAGGATACAGGTACAACGAGGATACGATCCGGGCCTTCAGTCATATCCACGCCTGGCAGCTCTCCGGCATCCCGGTCTTCCCCACCACGGGAGAGTGCAGGGGCCACCTGGGGGCAGATGTCTATGGTTCGGCCTATTCCCACGAGAATGAAACCGTCAGGCCGGGCTATCACCAGGTAATGCTGGAAGATTACGGTATCAACGTGGAACTTACCTCAACCAAACGGGTGGGATTCCACCGGTACACGTTCCCGGGATCCGGACAGGGCAATATCCAATTCGATTTCTCCACCTTCCTGGGACCGTGTGATACCGACAGTGCCCTGGTCAGGAAGGTCAGCGATACCGAAATTGAAGGATATGCTGTGATGTCCCCCACCCGCCGCCGGCCCAAACCGGCATGGGTGCACTTTGTAGCACAGGTGGATCAGCCATTTGACGCGCTGCATGGATGGAAGGATGGTGCACCCACGGGGGAATTCGAAACGCTGGAAGGTTCGCAAACCGGCTGCTGGATGCAATTCGGCACAACAGCCGGTGATGTCAGGCTGATGAAAGTGGGGATCTCCTACGTGGGTATCTCCCAGGCCCGCCTGAACCTGGAAACTGAACTGCCGCACTGGGATTTTGACAGGATCGTTGAGGAATCAGCCGCCGAATGGAACGAAATGCTGGGCCGTATCCGGATCACCGGGGGCACAGATGCACAGCAGCGAAGATTTTACACCGACCTGTGGCATGCCCTTCAGGGACGCCGCGTCATCAGCGATGTCAACGGAAAATATTGTGACATGACCGGGGGCAGCAGGCGAACAAGTGCAAGCAGCACCGCAGCAGACAGCAGCAGTGGAGGCGACAGCAGCAGCGGGGGGATCAACAGAACCGGGAAATCTACCAGGACCGGAGAAACCACCCAGACCGGGGAGACCGACAGAACCGGGAAATCCACCAGGACCGGAGAAACCACCCAGACCGGGGAGACCGACAGGACCGGGGGAGTCAGCGGGACCGTGGGTAACGGAACCGCAACGCATAAAAGGAACGCTGGGAACGACACGCCCAAAGCGTACAGCAAGCGCATCGGGCAGATCCCGCTTGATGACAAGGGAGTCCCACGTTTTAACCACTACAATTCCGACTCTTTCTGGGGTGCACAGTGGACCCTGAATACCCTCTGGCACCTGGTATACCCCGAAATCAGCGAGGAGTTTGTCAATTCCATGCTGCTGATGTATGAAGACGGCGGACTGATCCCGCGCGGACCTTCAGGAGGGAATTATACGTTCGTCATGACCGGCGCCTCCTCCACCCCTTTCATCGTAAGTGCCTGGATGAAGGGCATTCGCGGTTTCGATGCGGAAAAAGCATACGCGGGCATGCGAAAAAACCATATGCCCGGCGGACTGATGAGCAAGGCAGGGTATGAACACAAGACTTATATAGGTGGCGGCCTCGAATATTATATCGACCAGGGCTATATCCCCTATCCCCTGCCCGACGGCGGATATGGATTCCACGAGGACGGATCGGGGCAGACGCTGGAATATGCCTACCAGGACTGGACCCTGGCCCAGATGGCCAAAGCCATGGGGAAAGAGGAAGATCATAAGTACTTCATGAAACGGTCACGGAATTATAAAAACATATGGTACAATGAAAAAGGATGGATGTGGATCAGGGATATCGACGGACAATGGAGGGAGCCCTTTGACGAGCTGGACTACCAGGAAGGCTGGGTGGAAAGCAATGCCGCACAGAGCACCTGGTTCGTTCCCCACGACCTCAAGGGGCTTGCGGCGCTGATGGGTGGTCCGGACAGCCTGGTCAGCAAGCTGAACCGCTCCTTTGAATTTGCTCAGCCCCGCGGATTCACGGCTTCAAAGCGGCATGCTGATGAAACAGTGGAGGAAAACCGGCGGACGTACATCAACTACGGCAATCAGCCCTCCATGCAGACGGCTTTCATCTTCAATTATGCGAAGGCGCCCTGGCTCACCCAGAAGTGGAGCAGACTGGTGACCGACAGCGTGTACAGTGGCATTTCGCCCCAGTACGGGTATTCGGGCGATGAGGACCAGGGACTGATGGGGTCACTGGCGGTATTGATGAAAATGGGACTCTTTTCCATGAATGGGGGCACGGCCACCGAGCCGGTGTACGAATTGGGCAGCCCCATCTTCGATCGGGTCACCATCCACCTCAACAAGGAGTATTACCCGGGTGATTCCCTGGTTATCGGAACCACGAATAACTCGGTGGAGAACTGTTACATCCAATCCGTCAAGTTCAACGGCGAGCAGACCGACAGGATCTGGATCGATCATCATTCCGCGGTGAGCGGGGGTACACTGCTTCTGGAGATGGGACCGGTACCCAATAAGAACATCCGGGGCGTGGAATGAGCACACTCATTTTCAGACTATCTGACTGAACTCCGTGAATTACGCTATTTCGCGTAGTAAAATTTCCTGTTGTACGTGATTTACAAAAACATCGGGATTTAATTCCTCACATATTTTAATTTTCAAAGGATTTAATTCCTGAAAAGTCAAAATTCCAGCACCCATTCTCCCTTCAATAACAAATGATTGCTTCTTTAACATTCAGTCCGTAACGTTCAACGGCGAGCGGGCCGAACGGGTTTGGATCGGTCACCAGTAAGCTTTCACGATTGTTATCCGATGCTATCATTTTCACCTGCCTGGTCACGAACCGGCAATATCTTAGGATATACCTTGATGGCAACAAGTCCGGCCATGTACATGGTGAGTCCGAACATTCCCGATACCCAGAACATGGAGGAGTGCCTGAGCACATACCAACAGCACAGAAATGATAAAAACGATAAAAACTTTCATGATTTTCGAGTGATAAAAAGTATAGATGGATTCTGAAAATTCATTTTTGCTATTTTTTCAGACACAATCCGAACCCGTATAAAAACTCTGCTGAACAGGACCTCAAAAATTACAATTTTTTTATCATTGTTCCTAATGATGACAAAGGATAAAGGGATAAAGGGAAATCACCAATTATGATATCGAATTCAGAAATTAGCTGATTCGATCGTGTGCACATGCTCCATCCAGTAGTCCCAGTTGTCATCGACCACCTGCATGACCCGTTTGGGACTTCAGTCGTCGTTGTACAAACTGAAATTACTCTTTGAACCGCTGGCACAACCTGGATAAAAACCGACTCTCATAGCATGTGCGGGCAATTTGCCGGCGTTAAGCCTGAACCGAATGTACCCCGCGATTGTTCTCTCATCATAATACCTCAAATCATGAAAAATTTCAGGCTTCTTTTCATTACATTGCTGATGCTCCCAATCCTGTTTTCCTGCACCGACAAGGAAGAGGATCCCCCCGCCGTCGAAATTTGCAACAATGGCATCGATGACGACGGGGATGGGTATATCGACAATGAAGATTTTGACTGCACGGAAACCGGCGATGAATGCAGCAA
>CAZOXI010000296.1:0-4968 GCA_964583445.1 uncultured Bacteroidaceae bacterium
TCAAGACGGTGCACATAGTCTGCCGGCAACAATTTACTGTGCTGCCCCTTTTCTCTCCATGCTTCTCCGCTCCTGGCTCCGATCCAATCGGTGATCCCATGCCGTGCAGGAAACTGGCCGGTCATGATACTGGCCCTTGAGGGGCTACATACCTGGCAGGCCGCATACCCGTCGGTAAAGACCATGGACTGCCCGGCAAGCCTGTCCAGGTTTGGGGTTTCATAATAGTCACTGCCCATGGAACTCATATCATGGTAACCGAAATCGTCTGCAAGGATAAAAAGGATATTGGGTTGCTCAAGCTGACCGGAACCTGTTGCACATCCGGAAAATACTTGCAGTACAATGATTACAATGATGAGAGAAGAAGCGCTGAACGGAGTAGCATATTTCATTATGTATGTATATTTAACCTGGTTACAATTATTCTATTAGCTATGGGCCATCTTCTATTCAAACACCTTGTGCTGGTTAATATATTCAGGATCGATACGCACACCCAGGCCATCGCCGACAGGAGCCTCTATTTTCCCATTTTCACTTTTAAATGGCTTGCCTTTGCTTTCAATGGGTATCATTGTACCATTGGCGTCAGGAGTGCGGAACATTTTGAATTCGTGGAAGTCATAGGCAGCCGGACAGACGGATACCATATGCAGCATATACAGGAATCCAAGTCCGCCGCTCGACATATGGGGTGTGATCTTCAGTCCGCACAATTCCGCCATCCTGGCCACCTTCATGGTCCGGATCATACCTCCGAAATAGAATATATCTGGCTGTAGAATCTGGAACACATGGTTACCTGCCAGGTAGCGAAATGCATGCATCCCGATTTCTTCCTCGCCTCCGGCCATGGGAATGTCGAGAGCCCGCTCAACCTGTTTCTGTTCTTCATACCAGTCCCACGGCACGGGCTCCTCGTAAAATGCGTAATTGTATTCTTCAAGTATTCTCCCAATGCGCACTGCTTCTTTTACACTGTATGATCCATTCCCGTCAATCATCAATACCATTTCATCTCCGAAAAATTCCCTGGCCATTCTGATCAACTTCTCAGTGCGTCCGGGTGCATTATCGATATCGCTGGCGAGGTTATCACCCCTGCCGGCCCTGATCTTCACCGCCCTGGCTTTGGTCCTCTCAACATCCGCCTGCATCAGCTTCAGCGATTCTTCGGGTTCTTTTTTTCGGAAGGCCCCCAGGTAATGTCCTAAATAGATCGAGATTGTGGGATTTAAAAGATCGCCAATAAGCCTTCCGGCTGGCTGTTTCGTAATTACGCCCAGCATATCCAGAATGGCAAATTCAATTCCAGCCACATGCACATTCAGGGGAATGCCCTGCCGCTTCACATTTCTCTCAACGGCATTGAATACCAGTATGTCCAGGTCACGGGCATCCTTTCCTTCGAAATGGTGTTTCAGGACTTTTGGCACCATTGGATAGCTGACTTCAGCAATAAATGGGTGTCCAACAGAAATCCCCTCAACACCATCAGTTGACCGGACCCGGTATATGCAATTGTCGTTCAGCCGAAGCAAATCGAGTGATTCAATAACCACTGGATCAGGAAATAAATGCCTTTTTAAAACAGGTTTCTTAAGTACCTCATCAATCTTTTTATAGGATTCCTGAAGGTCGGGGTCTTCTGAAGTGGAGCAGGAAGTGAACGGAAGCACCGCTGCTCCTGCAATCAGTGAACTGCCCAGAAATTGACGACGTGTTGTTTTCATAATTTTATTAATTTTTTATTCCAATACCAACTCCTCTGCTTCCCCCTGCTCACCGCGAATCTTTTCAAATTCAGTGATCATCTCCTGTAGTTTTTCAGGATTGTTTTCTGACAGGTTTTGCTGTTGCCCGATATCAGTCGAAAGATCATAAAGCTGGTAGGTATCCGAATTCCCCAGTTCGATATTCACCTGTCTATTTACTGCGGGACCTTTATAGGGAGGTATCATCACCCAGTCACCTTTGCGAAAAGCAGTCCGGGTAGTAGCCTCCAGCACCAGCTGCTTCCTTCCTTTGTTAGATTTTCCCATAAAAACATCCAGCATATTTTTACTGTCAGGGCCTGTTTTCTCACTCCCGACCAATGCGGCAACAGAACTATAGATATCGAGTTGCGATACCAGTGTGTTGGACACACCTGGTTCGATCTCTCCTTTCCAGTATACAATAAACGGCACCCTGGTCCCGGCTTCAAACAGACTGTATTTCCCGCCACGCAGTGGTCCCCACGGTGTATGGTCCCCGAGCTTTTCCACGGCATCATCGTAATATCCATCGTTCAATACCGGTCCGTTATCGCTGCTGAAAATGATCAGCGTATTCTCCAGCAACCCTTCTTCCTCAAGGGTTTGCATAAAATCACCGATCATCCAGTCTGCCTCGGCGATCACATCTCCGCGCGGCCCCATTCCGGTTACCCCTTCAAACCTCGGGTGCGGTGTACGGGGTACATGTGGCTGCTGAAATGCATAATAGAGAAAAAACGGTTCCTCTTTGTGTTCCTGCACATAGGCTTTTGCCTTGGCCAGGAAATGATCTGCCATATCAATATCGCTCCACTTGGCTGATTCCCCGCCTTTCATATACCCGATCCTGGGAATGCCATTCACAATACTACTATTATGACCGTGGTGCCAGCGCATCGTCAGCAGCTCCGGGTTGTCCTTACCGGTGGGTTCGCCTTCGAAATTATTTTTATAGTCCACCATGATCGGATCATCGGGATCCAGTCCCACTACATACCCGTTCTCAATATACACCGTTGGGACCCTGTCCTGCGTGGCAGCCATGATATGCGCATAGTCGAATCCCACCTCGTTTGGTCCGGGTGAGATCCGCGTATTCCAATTTACGTTCCCGTCACCCAGTCCGAGATGCCATTTTCCGACGATTCCCGTGTGATACCCTTCTGCTTTCAGCATTTTCGGCAGGGTAACCCTGGCTGTATCAATAAGTAAAGGTGCTGTCCCTGAAAGTATTTTGGCCCGTTCATTCCGCCAGGGATACCTTCCTGTAAGCAACGCATACCTGGAGGGTGAACAGGTGGCTGAAGTGGCATAGCCATCAGTAAACATGAGCCCGCCGGAAGCAAGTGCATCAATGTTCGGAGTCTCGATCTCCGTGGCTCCATAAGCACCCACATCTCCGTAGCCAAGGTCATCCAAATAGATGATCACGATATTAGGCTTTTCGATACCTGAACCACCTGAATTCTCATTGCTTGCGCATCCAATTAAAAATAAAAGCGAGATAGCTGGGAGGAGAAAAACCACCGATTTGAATGTCCCGGAATGAAGTTCTAGTTTCATAATTTAGTTTCTTTGATGAAAACTTTTTAATAGGTTTCTGATGCATTGTATGGTTATGCTACCAAATATAATGACTGTCAACCATTATTGGAAGACAAGATCTAAATAACATCCTCTGAATATTTTTCATAACAATACTGTCGTATCCATCCGCAGGACCCTGCTTTTGAACACCCCGGCCATTCTGTTTATCTATCCCAGCCAACGGTTAATTCCCCAATCCCTGCTGTCCGGTGTCCAGCATGAAACGCCACTCCCCTGCCGCATTCTTTTTCCAGATGGTGACATATGTGCCCTTGCTTTCCGGGAGACTATCAACCCTGGGGGTCATCGTATATGTTTTAGTTAAAACCCGATTCTGATACGTTGCCAGTGCCTGATCCATGCGACGATGTCCTGGCGTTCCTTGCCGGTGAGTGCAGGATAATCATCGGATGCTCCTCCCCATGCCGGCATGGCAGCACCTTCCCGACCTACGGTTATAGTTGCAAGCAGGTACCCGTTGGTAGCCGCATTCAGGAGTTCCTGGTTGTTCAGTGCAGGAGCATTCTCTCCTTCTCCATGCATGCCATGACATTCTGCACAGTGCTGCTTATAAAGCTTTTCGCCCGGAGTGACATCCCCGGGATTGGTGCCGGCATAAATATACGCCGGCTGCTCTTCTGCGGTCCGCCGCATGAATGCAATGATGTTTCCGATATCCGTGACTGTAAGTCGCTCTGCATTATATACATCTGTGCTCCATCCGAACATCGCGGAATGATCCCTGCCAAATGCGACTGAGTTGTAGAGGAATACATCCGGTGCCACTGAAAGAAAATCTTTATTGATGATCGCCGGTCCGGTCTGTCCCTGTCCGAATTCACCATGACAGCGTGAGCACATGAACAGGTATTTCAGCCTCCCGGCCTCTGCGTCAGCATCTTCAAAGGTGATGGAAGGAACAACCGGATTGTAGTCCTGCCAGGTTCTTATATAGCGCACAAGGTCGTAAAGCTGATCCGTTTCCATGTGTTGCCAGGATGGCATGGTGGCGTTCCCTCTCCCTGTAACCAATGTCTCATAAAGATAAGTGTTATCCGCATGTCTGAGCAGATCCTGCTGGTTCAATGCCAGTGCAACATCGCCTGTCCCTTCCTGGCCATGACAGGTTGCGCAATGTTGACTGAACAGTTGTGCACCATTATCAGCACTTGACTGGCGGAACAGGGTTTCAGAATATTCCGGTATTGGGGTTCCCCCGCCCTCATGAACATGCGAGGTTAGTGCGCCGATCTCTTCGTTATACAATCCAGAGATATCTTTCATCCAGGAGGCCATCTGGCGCTGGCTCCTTCCTTTCAGCAATGTAAAATGGATGTATTCATCTGAAACCACGCGCCGGAAATCAGCAAGCATAATACCTGGCACACCCATTTCAAAATCCTCGTAACTCTTCCCGCTGCCCTGCTTGCCGTGACAGGCAGCGCAGGCCATTGAAAATGCACTCTGAGCTGGCAAGGTATCCCGGTTGCCCTTGAATTCATTAAGTGTATTCAGTGAGAAATATTCAAAATCGATGTCAGGTTTGGACAATCCCAGCACAAAAGTAGTGAGCGCATCCAGCTCTTCTTCCGGCAGATCGATCTTCAGCATCTGAGATCCC
>CAZOXI010000297.1:0-4966 GCA_964583445.1 uncultured Bacteroidaceae bacterium
GTTCCACCATTGTCACCCTCCCCTTCACCATGAAGGCAGTCACCGACCACAGCGGCGCCTCTGAAAAAGCTGCCGGATTTGTACTGCCCATCGGTGCTACCATTAACATGGATGGGACTGCATTGTATGAGTGTGTCGCAACGATCTTTATTGCACAGGTCTATGGGTTCGATCTCACCCTGGCCCAGAATGGGATCATCGTGATTACCGCGATCCTGGCTTCCATTGGTGCAGCTTCCATCCCCATGAGCGGACTGGTCATGATGACGATCATACTGAACGCTGTGGGTCTTCCGCTGGAGGGCATTGGGATTATCCTGGCGGTGGATCGGATCCTGGACATGTTCCGCACCACTGTGAATGTTTTCAGTGACAGTGTGGGCGCAGTAGTGATCTCTAAACTGGAAAATGGGAATAAATAAGAATTTATTTACCTAAGCTTAAGACAGCGTTCACACTCCTTTTGCTAATCTGCCCTATATTTGATCCCGAACAGATACCAGAATCGTATGATGTTCGCTTAATACCTCCTTATCCATCCAGACCTGCTAATGGTCAAACCCCCGGCCCGGCAATAATTGCCGGGCCTTTTTCATTCGCTCCCGCTGGATACCAGGTAAAACCTGCAGAGTGAGAACATGATAAAATAAAGTCATCAAAAAAAATACAGGTGTTGTAGCTTTTCAGACTGCTTCCAGAACCGATCACCGATAATTCAATCTATTATTATCTGGATCTTCAACAATTTTACCTAAAACAGGTTATTCTTACATGAAAGAATTCTGGAATGAACGATACAGTGTGGACGAGTATGTGTATGGCAAAGAACCCAATACATTTTTCAGTGAACATATCATGCAATTGGAACCGGGAAAGCTTCTGTTGCCCGGTGAAGGAGAAGGAAGAAATGCAGTATTTGCAGCATTAAACGGGTGGGAAGTACATGCTTTCGATGTGAGTGAAGCAGGTCAGTCCAAGGCACTCCGGCTTGCTGCTGAACTGGGCGTTTCCATTCAGTATACACTCGTCCCCTACCTGCAACATGAGAACCATCAAGTGCTTTTTAATGCTATCGGATTGTTTTTTACACACCAGCCTTCTCAGGTGCGTACAGTTTTTCATGAGCGGTTATTAGCAATGCTGGCTCCCGGGGGCACCCTCATCATGGAAATGTTTCATAAAGACCAGGTGCATCGCAATACCGGTGGTCCCGGTAATGTGGATTTCCTGATGAATGAACAGGAAGTGGTTGAAGATTTTGGATCACTGGAAATACTGGAACTCAGCGAAAAGGTAAGGTCTCTTAACGAAGGTCCCTTTCACCAGGGTGAAGCAGCGGTGGTCCAGTTTGCAGGGAAAAAGAAAAACAATTAGCCTGTTCTTATGTTACACCTCTAATCAACTTAATCAGCTCAGTATGGACCTTGGATTAAAAGATAAAGTGATGATGGTGGCAGCCTCAAGTTCGGGACTGGGATTTTCCATCGCCCGCAACCTGGCAAAAGAAGGCGCAAAACTATCCATTGCCAGCCGCAATGTAAAACACATTGAATCAGCCGCAACGGAAATCCGCAAGGAGAGTGATGCGGAGGTATTTCCTTCCGTGATGGATGTGACCGATCCTTTCACCATTGAAAGGTGGACAAAGGATACCATTCAGAAATATGGAAGGATCGACGGTTTATTAGTAAATGCCGGCGGACCGCCTGCCGGAAGATTTGATGACCTGGATGATTCCAAATGGGCTGCGGGTTTTGAACTGACCATGATGGGCACGGTTCGGATGATCCGGCAGGTACTTCCGCAGATGCGGAAACAAAAAAGCGGATCTATTGTAACTGTTACTTCAGTTAGTATTAAAGAACCCATTGATAACCTGTTACTTTCAAACGTTATGCGATCCGGTGTTTCAAACCTTTTGAAGAGCCTCTCCTTTGACCTTGCGAAGCAGGGCATCCGCATCAATAACCTTGTGCCCGGGTTATTCGGTACTGAGCGACTGAAGGCACTGGACCTGATCAATTCGCGTGAATGGAGAATGACTGTCGAAGAAGTGCAAAACATCAATTTCAGTAATATCCCGCTGGGAAGGTATGGTGATCCCGATGAATTTGGTAAGGCGGCTACATTCCTGCTCTCCGATGCAGCTTCTTATGTGACAGGGGAAACTTTTTTCGTAGACGGGGGAAGGACCCGGTCGGTTCGTTAATATCTGCAGCATGCACCAGCATATTCTATCGGAACAGACCCTCACGTTTTCAGAAGAGATTGCAGAAAGCGTGTTCCTGGTTGGATTCAGGCGTGATTTCAGTTTCAGGGCTGGCCAGGTCATCGGCATCGGTATTGAAAAAGACGGCCCGCGCCGCCTGTACAGTATTTGCAGTGGCGAAGATGAGGATGAGGTAAGGATCCTGTACAATGTTATTGATGAAGGATACCTTACTCCCCGTTTGAGTGACCTTGTACAAGGGGATTCCATCTGGATCACAGAACCCCGGGGAGAATTCCTCTATGATCCTGCGCCGGCGATCTTCGTTGCCAGCGGGACTGGGATTGCCCCTTTTTATTCCATGTTTCGTTCCGGACAATTTGAAAACAAGGTACTGATCCATGGCGAACGTTACCTGGAGCGCTTTTATTTTTACGATGAGTTTTCTGAAACACTTGGAGAAAATTACCTGCGATGCTGCTCACAGGAAGCGGATGAACAGGTTTTCAGCGGCAGGGTTACCGATTATTTGAAACATGCGTCCTCATTGCCAGCCGATTTCAAGTATTATCTTTGTGGCAGGGCAGAGATGGTGGTTGAGAGCAGGGATTTGCTGATCGAAAGGGGAATCCCGTTCAACCAGATCATCTCGGAGATCTATTTCTGATATGGAACCACTATTTGGAAAAACATTGGAAGAGCTGAAACAGGTGACTGCAGATTTGCAAATGCCAGGATTTGCAGCGAAGCAGATGGCCGATTGGCTGTATCAAAAAAAGATTGGTTCCATTGATGAAATGACCAACCTGTCGAAAGCGGCGAGAGCAGCGCTGAATCAGCAATATACGCTGGGGTTGGCTCCTTACAAAAACGTGCAATCTTCCATTGATGGCACCAAAAAATACCTGTTCAATACCACCATCGGCAAATTTGTTGAAACAGCCTACATTCCCGATAAAGACAGGCATACCGTATGTGTTTCCACCCAGGTGGGTTGTAAGATGGGGTGCCTGTTCTGCATGACCGGCAAACAGGGATTCCAGGGCAATCTCACTTCGGGAGAGATCCTCAACCAGCTGCGGAGTATTGAGGAGTGGGAACAGGTGACCAATATTGTTTATATGGGAATGGGTGAGCCCCTTGACAATATGGAGGCAGTGCTGAAAAGCCTGGAGATTCTCACGGCCGACTGGGGCTTTGCCATGAGTCCGCGTCGCATCACAGTGTCAACCATCGGGATCATTCCTGCCATGAAGGAATTCCTGGAAAAGAGCGAGGCCCACCTGGCGGTCAGTCTGCATTCTCCCTTTGAATCAGAGCGCAAAATGCTGATGCCCGTCCAGCAGGTCTACCCGCTTGAAGAGGTCTTACAGGAGATCCGTTCCTGGGATTTCGGCAGGCAGCGCCGGGTATCCTTCGAATATATCATGTTTCGTGATCTGAACGATACCCAGAAACATGTAGAGGAGCTGGTAAAGCTCCTGGACGGGATCCGTTGCCGCATCAACCTGATCCGCTTCCACCCGATCCCGGACACTCCACTTGATACCTCAACCGATGAACGCATCAATGCTTTTAAGGAAGCACTCAATGCGCGGGGGATCTTTACCACCATTCGTGCCAGCCGTGGTGAAGATATTTATGCGGCATGCGGACTGCTTTCCACGAAAGAACTGGTTAAAAAGTAGGTACAGTCCTTTCTGTTCCGTGTTCTTCCCAATCCGGCAATGTATGGAAATGCGAACCACCTGGAAATTGACCTTATTCAAAGTTGTAACCCGTAAAATACAGTCACTTCTTTCGATCCTGTCCTCGTTCATCACATGAACTGGTATGAGACAATGGATCCATGACATTACCGGTTTCTTTTTTCCGCTATATTGCCCGGTGTGCGGAAAGGTACTGTATTTCCCCGGGGAGCTCATCTGCCTGTCATGTGAGCAGAAGATGCCGGTCACGCGGTATATCAGCGACCCCGACAATCCGGTTGCCCAGCTGTTCTGGGGAAGGATCGAAATCGCCGGTGCTTTTTCCCTGCTTCGCTTTGAAAAAGGTTCCAGGTACCAGCCCCTGCTGCACCTGCTGAAATACAAAGGACACAAAAAGATGGGGGTGTTTTTGGGGCGCATGCTTGGTACTGCATTGAAAAACAGTACGCTGGCAGAAGCGGACCTGTTGGTTCCCGTACCGTTACATCCAAAGAAAGAACGCATTCGTGGATACAATCAGAGTGTCCTGATCGCAGAAGGAGTATCAGCGGTCACCGGCATTCCGCAGCATCAAAAGATCCTGTACAGGCGGGAAAATACCGGTTCTCAAACCCGCAGAAACCGTTATGAGCGATGGGAAAACATGGAAGATGTGTTTGGGCTGTGTAAAGCAGCCGAAGGATACAGCGATCTCTCTATCCTGCTGATCGATGATGTGGTCACCACCGGGTCCACCCTTGAAGCGTGTGCCACCACCCTGCAAAAGATGCCGGGAACAAAGGTCTATGTTGCTACAGTTGCGTGTGCATGAAAACGCGAAGGTGAGGGTAATTTCTGAATGAAGACGATCAGCGGATGAAATAATACCTGGCATTGATGCTGAGGACATCGTGGAACCAGCCTGAATTGCGGTAGCGCACTGCATATGCATCGAATTTATAAAACGGAATGACAGAATAGTTGAATCGCAGTCCAAGGGCGAGTTTTGGACGCACAAAATAGTTGATGCCTGCAAAAGCGGTTATGCCAAATCTATTCAGGTCGTTGG
>CAZOXI010000298.1:0-4945 GCA_964583445.1 uncultured Bacteroidaceae bacterium
GTGCCGGATTCGGTGGATGCACTGTCAGCCTGGTAAAGGAAGATGCCATCGAGGATTTCATCAGGCAGGTTGGAGAAAACTACGAGAAAAAGACAGGTGTGACAGCAGATTTTTATATTGCCGAAGTGGGGGACGGTGCGAAAAAAATTGAAATTTAAGCACACGTAAAATTTGCCTTTAATCAATTATCTTTACTGCTCAACCAATCCTGAGCAGTTATGAAACCAACGCTTTTTCTTCCTGTTGCAATACTGTTGCTAACAGCAGCCTGCACATCCGACAATTCACCCAGGTACCTCAATACCAGCCTGTCCATTGAAAAGCGTGTGGATGACCTGGTGGCGCGCATGACCCTGGAAGAGAAAGTCTCTCAGATGTCATTTGCCTCAGAAGCAATCGACCGCCTGGGTATTCCCGAATACAACTGGTGGAACGAATGTTTACATGGTGTGGCGCGCTCCGGACGTGCAACCGTATTCCCCCAGGCTATTGGTCTCGCTGCAACCTGGGACCGCACGATGGTCTATGAGATGGCTGATGTGACATCCACTGAGGCGCGGGCCAAGTACAATGATTTCCAGTCGAAAGGCAAACGCGGCATTTACCAGGGACTCACCTTCTGGTCGCCCAACATCAACATCTTCCGTGATCCCCGCTGGGGACGCGGCATGGAAACCTACGGTGAAGATCCCTTCCTGACCGGCGAAATCGGCACACAATTCATTAAAGGTCTGCAAGGAGATGATCCGGATTATTTCAAGGTGATCGCCACATCCAAGCATTACGCGGTGCATAGCGGACCCGAGCCCCAGCGACACTCATTCAATGCTGTGGTAAGTGACCGCGATTTCCGTGATACCTATTTCCCGGCATTCAGGAAGACCATCGAGGAGGGCAATGCTTATTCGGTCATGTGCGCCTACAATGCATATTTGGGAGTGCCCTGCTGCGGCAGCGATGTATTGCTTGAGCACATGCTCAGGGACGAACTTGGATTCGAGGGCTATGTCGTTTCCGACTGCGGGGCCATACGTGATTTCTTCAGGGGTCACAATATCGTGGAAACAGCTGCAGAGGCTTCCGCTATCGCAGTAATGGCAGGCAATGACCTCAATTGCGGGCACGCATACGACAGCCTGGTTGCGGCTGTGAAGCAGGGCTATATTGCAGAAGCCGACCTGGATGTTTCAGTTAAAAGATTAATGACAGCCCGCATGAAACTGGGTATGTTTGACCCGCCGGAGGATGTCCCATGGTCCGACCTGGATGTGCAAATTGTCGCCAGTGCAAAGCACAATCGCGTGGCACTGGAAACGGCCAGGAAATCTATGGTACTACTTAAGAACGAAGACAATGTCCTTCCCCTTTCCAAAAAGATTGACAAGATCGCCGTGATCGGACCGAATGCTGCCGATATTGAAGTGATGTGTGCTAATTATAACGGAACTCCAGTTGACCCGGTCACCCCTTTGCAAGGAATTATAGACAAAACTGAAGGGGTTTCAACTGTGAAATATGCGCGCGGTTGTGCACATGCCAGGGGATTGCCTTTCCTGGAAGCGATTCCATCTAATTTTTTATACACCACGAGGGATTTAAATGAATACGGGTTAATGGCATCCTATTTCAATAACAAGGATGCTGAGGGCGATCCCGTCATTGAAACAATAGACAATAATGTTGATTTTTACTGGTGGGATATGGCACCCTATGATCGCCTCGAAGATGATCATTATTCCGTTAGATGGACAGGTTACGTTGTACCGGAGAAAACCGGTACGTATGCCGTAGGTGGTGAAGGCAAATATTTTCATCTCAAGTTAGATGGAAAGACAGTGGCAAGAAATAATAAAGTGCACCGGCCCACCAAGGAATACAGTTATGTAGAACTGGCAGCAGGTCAACCTTACCAGATCGATTTGATGATGTGGGACAACCAGGGTGATGCGATGTGTCACCTGATCTGGGAATCCCCGGGAAAGCATTTGCAGGAAAAAGCCATGGAAACGGTACAATGGGCCGACCAGGTGATCATCTTCATGGGGTTATCCCCCAGGCTGGAAGGCGAAGAGATGAAAGTGGAGGTAGATGGTTTCAAAGGTGGTGACCGGACTTCACTTGATCTGCCTGAAGTCCAGCGCCAACTTATTCAGGATATCGTTGCCACAGGAAAACCGGTAGTGCTTGTATTGCTGAATGGTTCGGCGTTATCGATCAACTGGGAAAACGAAAACGTGCCTGCAATCCTGGAGGCATGGTATCCCGGTGAAGCTGCAGGCACAGCCATTGCCGATGTATTGTTCGGGGACTACAATCCGGCAGGGCGATTACCGGTTACCTTTTACCGGTCGGTCGAAGATCTGCCCCCTTTTGATGATTATAACATGGACGGGAAAACCTATCGTTATTTTGATGGTGATGTGCTGTATCCATTTGGATACGGTCTTTCCTACTCCACCTTTGTCTACAGCAACCTCTCGCTTGACAAACATGCTATCACAGCGGGAGAATCTGTGACGGTTTCCGTAGATGTGACCAACACGAGTGAGGTGGACGGTGAAGAGGTTGTCCAATTCTACATCCACGAGACAGGCACCCCGGATTCGCGACCGCTGCTGGACCTGCGTGGATTCGATCGTGTAAGGATCAACGCCGGTGAAACGAAAACGATCAGCGTGGAATTATCTGACGATGAATTGGCATATTATCATCTCGAGCGGGACACCTATACCCTGGATCCCGGACGAATAGAAATATTTGCGGGTCCTTCATCAGACCGGGAAAGACTGCTGCGAACGGTCCTTGAGGTGAAGTAGCGAACGATCTCCCAACCCAGTTTACCTCGAGATAAGTGCACCATGCAGGTTTAGAGATACGTCCACCGGTCAGGTTCCTTTGGAGGTATGTGCACCATGCAGGTTTAGAGATACGTTCACCGGTCAGGTTCCTTTGGAGGTATTTGCACCATGCCAGCAATACCTGAATGGATCTCTGCCTTAATTTGTCAGGGAATTTCTATTTTGACAATGGTTTCCTTTATTTGACCAAAGGGACCGTTTAACACCAGGACATATGGTCCGTCGGGCAATGCCGCGACGTTCACTTCGAAGGGATTCGATAAAACAACCTCATCTCTCATCAGCTTGCCCTGGAGGTTGTATATCTGAAAATTCTCCTGGCCGGAAAGGTTTCGGAACCTGAGCAACAGTCGGTCCTGGACCGGATTGGGACCAATCATATACTCTTTACCATCAGGAATCATCAGTTGTGCAAAACGCTTTGCAAGCAGGAAATCTTCCGGGTCAAACTGAACATCCAGTACATTTGAATTCACCGGTATCGCGAAGTTCTGCTCATTCTTTTCCTGGTAGAGCCTCACTGTGTCGTTCCCTTCAATGGTGGATATCAACAGGTCAAAATGCATTTTAAACAGCGGCGTATTGGCCGTGGAAGTCTCCTGCAGGCTTTGCACATATAATGTATCATTCTTTTCTTCTGCGACAAGGTTGAAGCTGGGATGTCCTGTGCCGTAATACCACTGGTCGAAAAAACAGCTGAAATCCATGCCACTCTCCTCCTCCAGCAGTTCCCTGAATTCTACCGCTGTCGCAAGGCTGTCTGTGTATTGTTCAGAGTAGGATTTCAGAATATCAAAAAAGAGTTCATCATTGTTCAGCTCATACCTGATCATATGTATTATTGCAGCCCCTTTTTTGTAAGACAATCCAAAGTCAAATACCCTGCTCACATTGTCTGCATCTTCGAGGGGAACGTAAACTGATCCCGTCTCTTCATAGGCCAGTGACTTTGCGTAAGCCATCCAGTTGTCTGCCTCCTCCTGGGAGACCAGGTATTGCAGTGCCACATACTCAAAATAGGAGGCAAATCCTTCGTTGATCCATATATCCTGCCAGTTCCCACAGGTGATATTGTCCCCGAACCATTGATGAGCAAGTTCATGCGCCACCAGGGTAAAATTGAAGTTGGAAAGCGTTGTCATGGTCTGGTGTTCCATTCCTCCCCCCATAGGGGCAACGGCATGTCCGTATTTTTCCTCTGCAAAAGGATAGTCGAGGACGAGGTTCGAAAACAGGGTGATCATGTCACCGGTATCGTCGATTCGTGATTTCCAGCGTTCAAAATAGGCATCGTCATCGTAAATATAATTTTGAACAAGCACGGAATCTCCGGGTTGCGAAAGTGGCGCATGAAAGGAATAATCCCTGTAATCCGCCACTGCAAGTGAGATCAGGTAATATGCAATCGGATAACGGGAACGCCACTTGAATGTATGTTTTCCTTCACCGGCCTCTTCAATTTCCAGCAGCACCCCGTTTGACCCCGCCATCAGCTCCTTATCTACCGTGAGGTCCACCCAAACCGAATCTGCTTTATCGGTCAACACCTGTTTGACAGGGAACCAGTCACGCGCGTTCAATGGTTCAGACAATGTATAGGTCACCCACTGGTTATTTGTGTTGTCATATGCTGATGTGATCCCTGCAAAAAATCCACGGTCCTGACCGGCGTCACCCTGGTAATGTATGGTTACCACAACATGATCACCGGCAGCAGCCACTGCAGGCAAAATGAGCTGATCATTCTCATGTCTCCAATCCAGGATGGGCGCACTATTTACCTCGATGGCAGTTATCTTAAGTTCATCAATGAGTTGGAAAGACAGGGAATCCACAGCCTCAGTGGTCACTATATGTATGGATGTAAAACCTTCAATGTATGTGTTCTCATTGGAAACCTCCAGGCTGAGGTGATAGAAAGTGACATCATATTTAGAGAGCCATTGCTCATAGAGTGGATTTTCATACACCTCCTCCAGGTAATGGTCCAGCGGACAGGACCCATGATGTTGGGCCTGCAGCAGGATCGGAATAAATAATACTTAAAAATCTATAATCAAAATTAGGAAAAGTGATGTAAATTGTTT
>CAZOXI010000299.1:0-4929 GCA_964583445.1 uncultured Bacteroidaceae bacterium
GAAATACCGACCGGCTGATGAAACGGACCGCTGGTCGCCCCATCCCCGCCGGAAGGATCTCAGTTCAGGGTGCAGGACTTGCCGGGGTCCTTTTTGCATGCACCGGGCTGGTCCTATTGTTACTCACCGGATCTATTCCAGCAGCAGCCATTGGGATATTTACCCTGGCATGGTACAACCTTGTCTATACACCCCTGAAAAGAGTGACCCCATTCGCCGTATTTCCCGGAGCCGTCATCGGCGCACTCCCCCCCATGATCGGCTGGACCGCCGCCGGGGGCAGCCTGTTTGCACCGGAAATTCTCCTGATCAGCTTTTTCCTGTTCATCGGGCAGATGCCGCACTACTGGCTGTTGTTGATGAAGATCGGCGACGAGTTCAAATCGGCAGGGTTGCCGGTCATCACCGAGATCTTCTCAGGATCCCGGCTGCGTGATCTCAGTTTTGTATGGATCTTTGCAGCCGCAGTGGCAGTAATGATCTTTCCTGTATCAGGCATCATGCACAGTCAGACAATCGCGTTGATCATGGTGGGTGGTGTGATCCTGTTCATGATCCGCATGTTCCTGCTTTCATTCAGGGGAGAGATCATGGCAAAATGGAGGAAATCCTTTGTCACTGTCAACCTCTTCTATTTATTCATTATTGTCATGCTTATTGCAGATAAGTTCGCAGAACCTTACCTTTACAAATAAAAACAATCTGATGAAAAAAATCCCAATTGTACTCGCAGTCTTCCTGGTGGCAGCTTCCTGCATCAGGGTAAATGAAAACCCGGTCCCGAAAATTAACATGTCGCACCTGGCAGAGACAGAAGGCATTTTTATCCATGTTAAACAAGGCCCGGAAAGCGAACATGAAGTGCTGATGGCGCTCAGCATGGCCACTAAATTTGCACCCGATTATGATGTACTGATGTATTTTGATATCGATGGCATCGAGATGGTCACCAAAGACGCCCCCAACCTGGAGATGAAACCCTTTGGGTCCTCAGACAGGTTGTTCAACAAACTGGTAGATGCCGGCGTCACCATTTTTGCATGTCCGGGCTGTATGGAAGTGGCCGGCGTAAAACCCAGCGATCTGCGCGCCGGTGTTACCCCGGCCGAAAAACATGAATTCTTTGATTTCACCGATGGCAGGATCCTGTCGATTGATTATTAAGAGAGAAATCCATTCGGCCATTCCTGTTCTGCAAAAAACGTTCATAACCGATCATTAAAAAAATAATAAACGAGCCGGGCCGGATAATGACCGGGGCAGGAACCAGGGCAATTTGCTTGTCCCCGCGGTGCAAAAAAGGATATTGAAATATATGCACCTGGCTGTTGTATCAGTTGTAAGGATCATTTATAAAATAAACAAGTATAGTCAGACCAACCTAACAAAAAAATATAATAGAAATGAAAAAATTAGCAGTACTCATGGTTGCAGCATTCTTTGCTTTTGCCTGCAATTCAGCAAACAAAAGTGAAAATGATACCTCAGCCCAGCAGGACGAGGTAAATGTCGAAAACCTCGTCGAAGTAATGATCCCGGTACATGGCATGACCTGTGAAGGATGTGAAAATGCAGTGAAGAAAAGTATCGGATCCCTCGAGGGAATCGCCGAAGTTTCAGCGTCTCATACAGATTCCATTGCTACCGTGAAGTATGACAAAACCGCGGTAACCCGCGACGAGATCGAACTGAAGATCGCCGATGCAGGGTATGTTGTGGCGGAGGAATGACCAGTTTACGGGGCCTTACAGATATTGCCGGAAAAAATAGGGTGTCCTTATTTTACCTTTAGCATCCTCAGCGTATGCACAGATCCTGGTGTTTCCAGCCTGAGTATATACATACCTGAAGCAATACCCGGGGTCCAGCTTATCTCGTGGGTCCCTTCCTCAAATCTGCGGTCAGCCAGTACCTCCACCAGCCTTCCATGCAGGTCATAAACGCTCAGTTTCAACTGCTGGTAGTGGTCAGCATAAAAAGTAACCGTGGTACTACTAGTGAACGGGTTCGGATAATTCCCCAGAAGCAGGGTGCCCGAAGCAGCATCTTTGGGTGCGAGTCCATCCGGAATACCAAAGTTGCTTCTTCCCGGCGTTCCATATTTCTCCTCAGAAACTGCCCATGAACCGGGTACAAAATTGTCCTTCTCAGGATCAATCAGAGAAAGGGTGAAACCGTCGTTGATGACTGGCCAGGGATCTGAAACTTCATATGAAACCAGGTTGACCAACCTGTTTTCCTGATCATACAATCGCACGATATCTCCCAAACTGCTAAGCCCAAATTCAAAATTACCCTGATCATCTTCAAATTCAGTATGTAATTCACGATACTTAAACCTGTTCCTGCAAAATACATAATAACCATGTGGTTTGACCACTGTTCCCTCCCCGACCCGGTAAACGTGTTCGTTGTTGTTGTCCTGGAGCATCCAGCCGGATAGGTCAGCAAACTGATTGCTCCTGTTGAACAACTCCACCCAGTCTTCACTACTGCGGGCACTGTCGGGAGCATAGCAAATCTCATTGATGATGATCCTGTTATAAAACGCATTCTCAGCAGGTTCAAAATGAGCTGTCAGCGAATGCACTGAAGCAGGATCGATGAGAATGTGCGAATCCTCAGACTGGAAATCGCCGGACCAGCCCGTGAACTTATATCCCTGGGAGGGGACTGCTGCAAGCTCCACTGGAACACCATCAAAATAGGTGCCGGTCCATGGAAAATTTTTGATCAGCAATGTATTCAGCTTTACTACTCCTTGTGTGTCGCCAGATATGCTGACAGTGAGATCATGCTTTCCATCCAGGTCGAATCTACTGATAATATGACCCTGTACCATTGCAGGTCTGACTGCTGCGAAGTTTTTTAAATCATTGATCTTTTTGTTCCAGGTCTGGAAATTGCCTCCCCATCTTTCTGAATGGTGCACCATCTCAGCTACAATTGTTTTCCTGTAGCCTTCGATCATTTGATCCACGCGTTCTTCTTTGAATGAAGTATTGATATGGTCGGCAAAAGAATTAATAAACTGATGCTTAAATTCCTGGTTGTTTAGTAGTTTCCTGAGCAGCAAAGTGGACCACGGAGGATTGTTATTGTCGGATGATGAAGATGCAAGCGCATGATTGAGGGTATTTTCCGATACTTTGTCACTGCCCCGTAGCCCAAATCCAAAATCTGTATCATACAGGATCCATCGCCAGCGTCCGTTGTTGTATGCCGGACGCCAGTATTTGACATTGTTCCCCGGCCAGTCGGTGTTGCCAAAATAGATCTCGGCGACCTGGTATTTGATGAAGTTATCTACCTCCATCTGCTGTTTCACAAATGCGTACCGCCCTGCATCTGACAGATCACTTGACCTGACATAATCGATCAACTGTCGGTAATGGGTATTGTTCCCAATGATCACCTGCTGATTGTTGGCGAGTAGTTCCACCCGGGTGGCTTCTACCCCTGTATTGGCTGCCAGGAAATGTTCATTGATCTTCTCCCTGATGTTATGAATCCCCCAGTATTCACCGTTGATATACAATACAGCCTGACGTACTTGCTGGTACTCGAGGTCCATCCCCCTGGTAAGCCCTGTCATCAGTGCATCCCTGAACATGGTCCCCGATTCATTCCACTTACCGAACCAGTCATTGCCCGAATTACGCAACACAAATGCCTCATACTGATTGGCAGGTTGACCCGGGAAAAGCTGGTATGGAATGTTGCTATCGCCATATTTGGATCGGGCAAACACGGAAAGAGATTTTTGCGGATAGCCACGTGTCCATCCACCATATATCTTCACACCGGCATCGATACTGAATGCCAGGCTGTCGTGTTCATCGTACATCTCCAGGTGCACAGGTCGCTCCCAGTCGTTCCAGAAATTGGCTCCGAAATGTGGGAAATTATCTTCCGCATTGGGCCCCATTGCATAGATTCCGTATTGGTGATCCCAGAAATTAGAAGGATCCGTTGTTAATGATAATAGCGGAAGCCCGTCGTGTGATTGCATAACATAGGACTGAACAACCGGCCGGACGGGCAGATAACCTGATTGAAAAATCCGAGCCCGGATCACAGTATCAGAACTGATCTCCAGCGGATCTTTATACACATTATCGGCGGTATCCGGAACGGTCCCATCGGTAGTAAAATAGATCGTGTCCAGGGGATCATCCGGGGAAATTGTCAACTCGAAAGGCTCCGAAAACCTTCCGCCGGGACGTGAAAAGATCAGCCAATTGGCACTGTAACCGTAATATGTCTCTGTATCATTGTCCTGCCCCGGTGTGGGCGCACCGAACAGGTACCATACCTGGTCACTGCCTCTCCCGAATGAATGATCCGGTTCCTGCCAGTCAAAAAACAGGGAATCCACATCCTTTCCACCGGCATCGCTGAGATACAGTGTATCGCTGTCGGCATCAAGCCTGAATGTGGTATGGAAACAGTCTGAGGACAGTTGAAGGACGGAATGTGGCGGCGCACCGGGCTGCACTTGTGAGCGTACCGAAAAGAATGGGATCGCTGAAAGGTCGGAGGAGGTCTCAGACACATTGTGCACCACAACCGCCAGCACATTTTCTCCATTCACCAGCAATGAAGAAGGATTTTCTACATCGAATCGATCCGGCGGTCCTCCCAGGTAGATCCGAGCCTCATGGCCCTCTGTAGCCAGATCATCATACGCCGGATCACCTGTCATATTTTTCCTGGCAATCTCCTCGCCGTTCAGGTAGGCCACAAATCCATCGTCATAATCCATATGCAATGCAGCTTCCTCAACAGACGCACTGTCTGAAATATCAAAAGCGATTCGCATATAAAGACTGATCACAGGGGGAATCACTGTCGCATCGTCACCGTCGCTGTAACCAATACCTGAAGGTCCCTCCAGCCACTGAGAATCATCGTACCCTGGCTGATCCC
>CAZOXI010000300.1:0-4914 GCA_964583445.1 uncultured Bacteroidaceae bacterium
CGAATTATATGTCTATGAAGCAGTTGTAATTTCCTGATTCATATCCATTGTATCCCCTGGTCCTTATGTACTAGCTGCCCTGACGGTTTTTGATACACCCATATCCTTCTGCTATCATTCGTTTTATCGTATTCCGGTAGAAAATTTGTTAATTAATATTAAAATACGAAAAATTTCGTATAAAAAACTTGTCTTTTACATGCCTGTTGTTTAGTTTTGTACGAAACAATTCGTACTTATAAATAATCAAACGACATGAAACCAACTGATTCTGAGTTAAGCGTCCTATCGGTTCTGTGGAAAGATGGTCCCTCCACGGTCAGGCATGTAAATGAAAAATTAAACACCGAACGACGTGTCGGCTATACAAATACGTTAAAAATCATGCAAATCATGCATGACAAAGGATTGCTGGACCGGGATGAATCGTCCAGGAGCCATGTCTATGCTCCGGCAGTCGGGCCTATGGATGTCAAGCGGGATATTTTATCACATATGATCGATTCGGTGTTCGATGGCAAAACCTCCGATTTACTTGTGCATGCATTGGGAAATTATCAGCCGTCAACAGAGGAGTTGGCTCAGATCCGGGCATTGATCAATAAACTGGAAGAAAATGAATAACCTTTTTGTCATCCAAAATGATTTTGCCCCTGCCCTTCTTTCTGCACTGATGCATTCAATTTGGACCGGGGGTGTTCTTTACCTTGCCCTCAGGGCGTACATGGATAATATGACGCGACATAATTCCTCATTACGATACATGGTTGCAGTACTGGCACTTGTAACGCAGGCAATGTTAACGGTGGTGTTGTTTGTTGCAATTTACGAGTCTGGCCCGCAGGCTGGGGTTTTTAATGAAACGATTTCTTTTCAGGGCAAGCATGCACCCGGACTACCCGGGTCAACCGGATCAGTCGGAAACAGTGGATTCATGCATGTTTCGGAGATTACATTGCTGGTTTACCTGGCTGGCGTAGTGTTTTTTTCTTTCCGCCTGTTGATCCTTTCAGTCCTCATCAAAAAAAGGATCAACCTTGGCAGTGTGGCATCATTGCAATACACCAAGTTGCTGGAGCAAACAAGGAGCAGGCTTGGGATCATTCGGTGCCCCCGGCTGATCATGTCAGATCATTTGCAATCTCCTGCCCTGTATGGATTTTTCAAGCCGGTTATCATTGTACCGACAGGAATGTTTACGCATCTGACTTTCGAACAGGTGGAGGTGATCCTGTTGCATGAACTGATGCACCTGAAGAAAGCGGACTTCCTGGTGAACCTTTTCCTGCAGCTGGTTGAATCGCTCCTGTTCTTCAATCCTTTTACATGGTTGATTTCCCGGATCATCAGGGAAGAGCGTGAAATGCGTATTGATGACGCAGTTACAGAACATTGTCATCCAGCCACTTATGCCAGGGCACTCTTCAATCTCTCTGTCCTGCAAATCCCACGTTCAGCGGCATCTTTGGCTGCTGCAGGGGGCGGTCAGAAATTATTGTTAAACAGGATACAACGCATATTAAAAACAAATCACATGAAAAAAGCAATCAAAACACGAATTTACCTCACTGCGATTGTCGCCACAGGAACCATTCTTCTGATATCCTTGTCCGGCTTTAGTTCCTCGCTATTGCAGATCGACCGGCAACAAACGAAGGCTGCAGAACCAGCCCTGGTGCATGAAGCCGGCGACATGTCCGCAAATTCCGGCCAGGAATTGCATGCAGTGACAGGACCAGGAGTGTACAGTACCGCCGCGATCAACGTAAATACGTATGAAGTGCAATCAGCTGCAGTGCTGAATACCGAAAGAAACCCGGACGTTCATATGGGTACATTCGATCCGGGGCAGGATACACTGACTGAAAAAGAGCGAAAGGAATTGCTCGAGCAACTTGAGCGGGCCAGGTATGAACTGAGGTCCATCGACTGGGAGAAAGAAATTGCGCGTATTGAAAAAGAACGCGTCCGGATGATGGAGGAATTGCCTGCACGGATGGAACAAGAGCAAAGGAGAATACAGAAAGAATTGAGCAGGATTGATGAGGAGGTGATCCGGAAAGAGATGGAACGGGCACATGTTCATCTTGATTCCGTAAGACATCATTTTGACAGGGAGAAGATGCAACAGCAACTGCAACAGAACCTGGAGCAGATGGAGATGCAAAGGAACCAGTTGGAAGCGCAGATCCGCAATGGAGAATTTCCCGATGAAGATACACGTAAAGCCATGGAGCGGTCGCTTGAATCGCTCCGGACTATTGATTATGAGAAGATGATGGCCAACATAGAGGAGGCAATGATGGATCTCGAGATGAACATGGATTTTGATCTTGCTTATGATTTTGAGATCAATATTGATCACGACAGCCTGATGCTGGAAGCGCAGAAGAGCCTGCAGGAGATTGATATTGAAGGTATTAAGGAGGGTATTGATCGGTCCGTCAGGGAGATTGAACTACGGATCGAAGCGCTGAAAAGCAGTGATATCGGCAAAAATGATAAGAAATAATAAAAAATTCCTTTGATGTTTAAATTCATTTGTTATATTTGTTGCTGTTAGTGTGAGAAAAACAAATGTTTAACGATACATACTAACCCTAAAACTACCATTTATATAAGGGAATCCTGTCTTATGCGTAAGGCAGGATTTTTTTATTCAGCTGATGATCAAATTATCAACAATTAATCCATGATTTTCACATTATTGGTATATTCGGGTCTTTATTAACTAAAAACGATCATCATTATGGCTAATGAATCCAGGCAAAGAACCGGTCTGATCATTGTGATCGCTGCGATAGCAGCAACCGGAGGACTGTTATTTGGTTTTGATACAGGAGTAATCTCCGGTGCGAAACAATTTTTTCGGGAACTATGGGAGCTAACTGATAAACAGGTGGAATGGATCACCACCGCCGGGTTAATCGGGGCAATCGCAGGTGCAGCATTCAGTGGAAGGGTGACCGATGCAATCGGTCGTCGCCTTGTCATTCTTGGGGCAGCTGTCATTTTTGGTATAGGTGCAGTATGGACCGGAGCTGCGGGTTCCCCCGCGAGTTTGTTTGCCGGGCGTCTTTTTCTTGGTATAGCCATTGGGATTTCATCTTACACGGTCCCTCTCTACATTGCGGAACTATCTCCAAGCAAGCACAGGGGAGCTCTTGTGAGTTCATTTCAGCTGCTTATTACCATCGGGATACTCGTTTCATATCTCAGTGATAAAGGATTTGTCGTTGAAGATGGAAAAGTGGGCGCGCTTTCCCAGATGCTTATTAATATGGACTTTGATATCAATTTTTACAATTGCTGGAGACCCATGTTCTATGTTGGTGTCATCCCTGCCCTGATCCTGCTGATTGGCATGCTGTTTCTCCCGGAAACGCCACGCTTCCTGATCAGCAAAGGCAAAGAACAGAAAGGAAGGAAAATCCTGCAACGGATCGAGGAACCTGAGCTGGTGGAGCCAACCATCAAAAAAATGAAGGCTGACCTGGAAGCATCCCGTAAAAATAACGTTGGTGTGAAAGACCTGTTGCGGCCCTGGTTGCGCAATTCCTTAATTATCGGTATCGGGATCATGTTCGTACAGCAATTTGTAGGAATCAATACCGTGATCTATTACAGCCCGGAGATCTTTGAGAAAGCTGGTTTTGGATCTGTTGATGATCAGCTTTCAGCTACTGTGATCGTAGGACTGGTGAATGTATTTTTCACCATTGTTTCCATGTTCATTATTGACAAAGTTGGTCGCCGGAAATTGTATTTCTTTGGATTGACAGGCATCACCATATCGCTTATTGCGCTGGCACTGGGATTCGCATTTATGGATACCCTTGGAGATTCCATGAAGGTCCTCACCGTGATCTTCATCCTGGTCTACATCCTGTTTTTTGCCATCAGCCTCGGACCGTTAGGATGGTTGATTATTTCTGAGGTATACCCCTTGCATGTGCGCGGCACAGGTAGTAGTATCGGTGCGCTTTCCAACTGGACCTTTAATGCGATTGTAACATTCACGTTCCTTTCGCTGATCAGGTTGATGGGACCGTCAGGTGCATTTGCGCTTTATGCCGCCATTGGTGTACTTGGGCTGATCTGGGGAGCAAGATTCATCCCGGAAACCAAGGGTGTTTCTCTTGAAGCAATCGAAGACCATTGGAGAGCCGGAAAAAAGCCCAATGAATTAAAAGTGTAATAACAGTCTGATTGTTAATATATAAGCCCCGGAGCTCCCGGGGCTTTTTTTGAACCCGGAGTTTTTTGGCACATGATTTGAATCTAGTTCATCAAATAGTATGAACTCTAAAAACCTCTGGTCATGAAAGCAACAGTTAAAACAATAATAATGCTGATGGCGATGACAATCGGTACACTGGCAGCCAGTGCACAATCAGCACAAAGGGGTACACCACATAAAGAACCGCAGCGGAAATCCACACCAGCATTAAAATCCAGTGCACATCGTGAGAAGGCAGCACGAACTGCCAGGAGTGATGACAAGAAAACAAATGTCCGGCAACATCGTTCCTCGAGACAGGAACCAGACAGGAATGTAACTTCCAGGACCTCCGAACGGAAATCACCGGCATACAGGGGCAACAACCAGCAGCACACCAGGGCACATTCCAATGAACGCAATACGCAGATTGGAAGCAGTCAGCGCAAGGTCAGCACTACGACACGGTACAATTCCAGGAGTGATTACAGGTCACCCAGCCGTGCAGTCAATGCAGGTAAAACAAGACTTGATCCCAAACCGCGTGCTACGCAGGCAAATCGCAATCCGCATGTGGTTGTCAACAGGAATCAGAGCAGCCACAGCCATGCACATAAACGTTACTACTACCCGGAGAAAAGAGTCAAGATGCATGTGCATCCAAGGACCTACCATAATCATTACAAAGTCATGTA